>JAQGMU010000235.1 GCA_028292195.1 Ramlibacter sp.
CGCAGGTGTACTTTGCGTCCGGGGCCGGCACCGACGAACTGTACGCCGAATCGCCGGAATCGCGCGAAGACCCGCCGCCGACCGCCAACGCGCTGGAGTTACCGGCCGCTTTCCTGGAGCTGAGCCACAGCGTCGTCCTGCACAGCGACCCGCAGCGCTTCGCCCTGCTCTATCGGCTGCTGTGGCGGCTGGCGCGCGAGCCCGGGTTGCGGCACGACCCGCTGGACGCCGACATGCTGCAGGCGCGCCAGCTGGCGCAGGCGGTGCGGCGCGACATCCACAAGATGCACGCCTTCGTCCGCTTCCGGCCGGTGGAACACGGCGCCGACGCCGCAGACCCCTTGCACGTGGCCTGGTTCGAGCCGGACCACCACATCGTGGAGGCCAACGCGCCCTGGTTCAGGCGCCGCTTCGCCAACATGCGCTGGGCGATCCTGACGCCGCGGCGCTGCGTCGAGTGGGACCGGCATGAGCTGCACTTCCGCCCCGGCGCCGGCCGCGACGCCGCGCCGCCGCCCGATGCCGGCGAGCAGCTGTGGCTCACGTACTACCAGAGCATCTTCAATCCCGCGCGGCTGAAGCTGCAGATGATGCGCAAGGAGATGCCGCGCAAGTACTGGCGCAACCTGCCGGAAGCACAGCTGATCGCGCCGCTGGCGGCGCTGGCGCAGGAGCGCAGCGGCCGCATGCTGGAGCAGCCGGCGACGGTGCCGCTGCGGCGCATTCCCCGTGTTCCCGAGCCGGCCCGCGGCGCAGGGGACGAGGGACTGCCCGCGCTGCACGAGGCCATGCAACGCTGCCGCGACTGCCCGCTGGGCGCGCTCGCGACGCAGGCGGTGGCGGGCGAAGGGCCGCTCTACGCCAGCCTGATGTTCGTCGGCGAGCAGCCGGGCGACCAGGAGGACCTGCGCGGCCGGCCCTTCGTCGGCCCGGCCGGCCAGCTGTTCGACCGCGCGCTGGCGCGGGCCGGCGTGGACCGGCAGGCGGTGTTCGTCACCAACGCCGTGCGCCATTTCAAGTTCGAGCTGCGCGGCAAGCGGCGCATCCACAAGACGCCGGCGCAGCAGGAAGCGGATGCCTGCCGCCACTGGCTGGACGCGGAAATCGGCGAGGTGCGGCCGCGGGCCCTGGTGGCGCTGGGTGGAACGGCGGCGCGGGCGCTACTGGGGCGCAGGGTGGCGGTGCTGAGCGAGCGCGGCGGCTGGTACCAACGCGACGACGGCCTGCAGGTGCTGGTGACACTGCACCCCTCGGCCCTGCTGAGGTTGCCGCCCGAGCAATTGCCCGCGGCCTTCGAGGCCTTCGTGCGGGATTTGCACCTGGCCGCACGGGGGCCCGCCGCTGGCTGACCCGCGTTCATCTTGTCACCTGACTTTGCAAAGCGGCACTCCGCCTACGTGAGCTGGACACCTATCCGGCGCAAGATGCATGCATCGGAATCCAGGAGTACCTCATGAACAAGACCACCATCCTCTGCGCCGTGCTGGCCGGCACCTTCGGCTTCGGCACCCTCGCGTCGGCCCAGGACGGGCAGATGTCGCCCCAGGAAATCCAGCGCCTGCGCGCCGCCAACAACCACATCATCCAGCAGCAGGAGCGGGATGCCCGCAGCGGGGACAACCAGCTCTATGAGCAGCGGGGCTACAACCGGCCGCAGGCCGAGCAGCGGAGCTACAACCAGCAGCGGGGCTACGCCAACGGCCAGCAGCGGGGCTACGTGCAGAACCAGCCGCGCTACGGGTACAACCAGCCGCAGTATGGCTACGACCAGCCGCAATACAGCTACAACCAGCCGCGCTACTACAACCAGGCACCGCGCTACCAGCGGGGTGGCTACCTGCCGCGCCAGTACCTCAGCAGCAACTACTACGTGAACAACTGGCAAGCCTACCCGGGCCTGTACGCGCCGCCGTATGGCTACCAGTGGGTGGACACGGGCGGGGACTTCGTGCTGGCTGCGCTGGCGACGGGGTTGATCGTGAACCTGCTGGCGCATTGAGCAGGGAGCCGGGGTCCATGACCCCGGCCTGCCAGCCTATGACGCCCCGCGCGTACGTTCGCGCGCCAGGCGCATCTCGTTCGCGCCCTGGCTGACGCCGCTTCCCGGCACCTGCTCGCCGGCGCGATCACGCACCGCATCCAGATGGGCCAGCAGCTGCTCCGGCGCATCGGGCCCGGCGCCGATGTAGCTACCCTGCGTCAGCGTGACGTTGGCTGCTTCGACACCGCCGGCGCCCGCGCACAGGATGGTGCGGGTCGGCGCCGCTTCACTCGCCAGCACCAGCATCGCCGGCACCACCGCCTGCGGACTGAAAGCGGCCAGCATGTCCGGCGGAAACAGGTCCTCCGTCATGCGGGTGGCCGCGGTCGGCGCCAGGCAATTGACCCGGATGTCGTTCTTCCCGCCCTCCAGCGCCAGCGTCTGCATCAGGCCCACCAGCGCCATCTTGGCCGCCCCGTAGTTGGCCTGGCCGAAGGTGCCGTAGAGGCCGGAGGAGGACGTGGTCAGCACGATGCGGCCGTATTTCTGCTGCTGCATCACCGGCCACAGCGCCTTGCAGCAGTGCACGGCCCCCATCAGGTGGACCTCCAGCACCAGCCGGAAATCGGCCAGTTCCATCCTGGCGAAGCTCTTGTCGCGCAGGATGCCGGCGTTGCTCACCAGCACGTCGACCCGGCCCCAGGCGTCCAGCGCCTGCTGCACCATCGCCTGCACCGCCGCGAAGTCGGTCACCGAGGCCCCGTTGGCCAGGGCCTCGCCGCCCGCCGCGCGGATCTCGTCCACCACCGCCTGGGCCGCCGTCGCCGAGCCGCCGGATCCGTCCACCGTGCCGCCCAGGTCGTTGACCAGGACCCTGGCGCCCCGCCGGGCCAAGGCCAGCGCATGCTGCCGTCCCAGGCCACCCCCGGCACCGGTCACAATCGCCACCCGGCCTTGGAAATCCAGTCGCATCCATGCTCCACAGAAAATAAGCGAGGCCGAATGTAACGCAGCCCGGCCGCAGCCGTGGCGCGGCTGCGGCGGAATTGCGCTCTAGTGCCTTTTCTTCCGGGTGGAGGGCCCGCGTCAGATTGACGTCAGCTCGACAGTCTCTCATGATGGCAAACAACAACAGGTGCGCCCCCTCCGGGCCCACGAAATCGGAGTCGGATATGGGAATTTTCGGTCGAATGATGGGCAGGGGCGATTCGGCCAGGCCCGCGGGCGGCAAGGGCGGCAACAGCCGGCCGCCGGCCAACAGCACGCAGTTCGCGGCCTCGCAGGCGGCGCACTCGCGTGACCCCTCCACCAGCGCCCATTCCGTCCGCAAGGAAATCCTGAAGCTGGTGATGCGCGAAACGCTCACGCGCAACGGCATTCCCGAAGCCTGGCTGGCCGCCGACCTGCTGCGCACCAACAGCCCGAAGCGCGAACCGGGCATCCACGTGCGGATCCTGGTCCGCCACTGGGACGCGCGCCTGATGCAGCACGGCGTGGCGCTGGAGCAGGAGTTCTACAAGCGGCTGCTGGCGCTGGACCCGCTGGCGCCCAACTGGCTGATGGGGTTCTCGTGGCAGTTCGCCATGGAAGACCTGTCGGCCTGCCCGCCGTTGCCGCACCCCGGCTCCTGGACGGCGCCGGCACAGCACGCCCAGGTCGACGACCGGCCGACCACCCGCGCCGGCGACATCATCGAAGGCCCGGTCATGATCCGGCAGACGCAGGACGAGGTGCGGGCCGACCTCGACCGGCTGCTGGCGCTGCGCGACGACGACATGAAGAAGCACGGGGACGGCTTCGCCCCGACCCGGCCGGTCCAGCTCTGAGCGGCCGGCGCCACCCACCTCTTGGCTTCCGCCGCGGCCGTGTCCTGGCGACGCCTCGCCGTCCTTCTTGCCGCACTGCTTGCCGGAGTGCTGCTGGCCGGCGTGGTGCAGGCCCGCACCGGCCCGGAGGCGCGTGACGGCGTCCTCGACCTGGGGCCGCAGGGCGCCGGCGGCGAGGTGCACGAGCTGCACGGCAACTGGGGCTTTGCCTGGCAGCGTTTCCTGGACCCGGACGACCCCGCGCGGCCGGCCGCCACGGCGCCGGTGCCGTCCAAGTGGAACGAGATCACCAGCGGCGGCAAGCCGAAAGGCACCGAAGGCTACGGCACCTACACCCTGCAGGTGAACTGCCGGCCCGGCCAGCAACTGGCGCTGATGGTGCCGGCCCAGCGCACCGCCATGCGCCTTTACGTCAACGGCCGGCTGGCCTCCAGCCAGGGTGAGCCGGGCAAGTCGGCGGCCGAAGCCCGGCCGGCCATCGGCCGCCGGGCCAAGCTGACCGAGAGCTACGCCTGCCCGCTGCGCATCACCGCCCACGTCTCCAACTACGAGCACCGCGCCGGCGGCCTGGTCCGTGCGCCGGTGGTGGGACCGCTGGAGGCGCTGGCGCCCGGCTTCAACCAGAGCCTGGCGCTGGACACCATCCTGCTGGGCGCCTACCTGATGCTGGGCGTGTCGCCGGTGATCTTCTGGCTGGTGCGGCGCAAGGACGCGGCGCCGCTGGCCGCCGGCCTGTTCTGCCTGGCGCAGATGGCCTATGCCGACATGACCGGCGAACGGCTGCTGCTGCAGCTGGCCGGCCCGGAGACGCCGTGGGAGATCTACCTGAAGATCGAGTACCTGGCCTGGTTCGCGTCGATGGCCCTGTTCCCGGTCATGGTGGACAAGCTGTTCCCGCGCACGCTGGACACCCGTGTGGTGCGGTTGGCCGTGGCGCTGTGCGGGCTGGGCGCGATGGTGGTGGCGGTGACGCCGTCGCGGCTGTTCAGCGAGCTGGTGGTCTATGGCCAGGCGGTGGGCATCGCGGTGGGCCTGTACGTCACGTTCGCACTGCTGCGCGTCACGCGCCACGGCCGCGCCGATGCCGGCGTGCTGCTCGCGGGCATGGGCTTCCTGTTCCTGGTGCTGGTGTTCAACCTGCTGCAGTTCTACACCGGCATGGCGCTGAAGACCTTCACCGCCTTCGGCCAGCTGTGCTTCGTGCTGTCGGCGCCGATGGTGCTGCTGCGCCGGCTGGCGCGCGCGCTCACCGCGGAGGAATTACGCAGCGCCGAGCAGCGCGAGAAGGTGGACCTGCTGGTGCGCACCACCCAGGCCGGCATCCTGGACTGGGACGACACCCGCAACGTCACGCGCTACTCGCCGCGGCTGGTGGAGATCCTGGGGTACCGGGCCGACACCGATACCGACGCCGACGGCTTCCGCAATTTCTTCGACCACATCCACCCGGACGACCGTCCGGTGGTGCTGGACCTGTTTCGCAACCAGCTGCGCGATCGCTCGGTGAAGAACGGCGAGATGCGGCACGAGGCGCAGGAGTACCGCATGCTGCGCCACGACGGCAGCTCGGTCTGGGTCCATGCCGAGGCGATCAGCATCCGCGGCGGCGACGGCCGCACGCTGCGCTACATCTGCTCCATCCTCGACATCACCGAGCACCGCGCGGTGGCCGAGCGGCTGCAGCGGCAGAACGCGGCGCTGGGGGAGAACGCGCGGCTGCGCGAGGACGTGGAGCGCATGTCGCGCCACGACCTGAAGACGCCCCTGAACAGCATCATCGGCGTGGCCCGCCTGCTGGGCGAGGACGCCAGCCTGCAGCCGGAGCAGCGCGAACTGCTGGCGATCAGCGAACGGGCCGGCTACCGCATGCTGGAGATGGTCAACCTGTCGCTCGACCTCTCGCGCATGGAGCTGGGCACCTACGACTTCCGGCCGCAGGCGGTGAACCTGGTCGACGTGCTGGCGCGGGTGATGCTGGACCTGCACAGCCTGGCCGTGTCGTCGCGCGTCAAGATGCGGCTGGACGAGGCCTTCAGCCGGCCGGTGTATGCGCGCGCCGAGGAGCTCCTGTGCTACTCGATCCTGGCCAACCTGCTGAAGAACGCGATCGAGGCCACGCCGCCCGGGGGCACGGTGCGGCTGGGCATCGTGCCCGGCGAACCGGTGCAGGTGCGGCTGCGCAACCCCGGCGAAGTGGCTGCCGCCGTGAGCGGCCGCTTCTTCGACAAGTACGTGACCGCCGGCAAGAGCGGCGGCACCGGCCTGGGCACCTATTCGGCGCGGCTGATGGCGCGAGTGCAGGACGGCGAACTGGCCATGAGCACCGGCCCCGAGGGCATTGTCCTCACGCTGAGCCTGCGGGCGCTGGGGGCGGAGCACCTGCCGGTGGCCGGGGTCCGGGCGCCGAGTGCGCCCCGCGGCGTACCGGTGCCGGCGGCGGTGGCGCTGGCCGACTTCGCGCCGCGCCGGGTGCTGCTGGTCGACGACGACGAATACAACCGGCTGCTGCTGCTGCGCTACCTGCCCTCGCCGCCGTTCACCGTGGACACCGCCGCCAACGGCCAGGCCGCCACCGAGGCGTTCGTTCGCCACCGGCCCGACATCGTGCTGATCGACATGGAAATGCCGGTGATGAACGGACTGGAGGCGGTGGCGTGGATCCGCGAACGCGAGCGCAGCGAGGGCCGCAAGCCCTGCCTGGTGTTGATGATGTCGTCCAACGACGACCCGCTGTCGATCCGCCGCGGCTTGGCCGCCGGCAGCAACCGCTACCTGGCCAAGCCCTTCACCCGCGAGGCCTTGCTCGCCATCCTGCAGGAGCTGGACGCCGGCGCGGCGCCGGCCCAGGTGCCGCTGCAGCTGGAAACGCCGGCCCGCGCCGAGGACAAGCCCCCGGCCGCGGCCGACTCCGCGGTGCGGGTGGACGCCGAACTGCTGAACGAGGTGCCGGCCTTCCTGGAATCGCGCCGCGCCATGGCGGCGACGATGGCACAGGCGCTGGCCGCCGGCGAGCGCGAACAACTGCGTGCGGTCGCCCACCGCGCCGCCGGCGGGCTGGCCCTGTTCGGATTCCAGTGGGCCGCCTGGCAAAGCCGAAGGATTTCGCAGAAGGCGGCGGAGGGCAACGCGGAACTGCTGGAGGCGGAGATCGGGCGGCTGCTGGTGCATCTGCAGACGGTGCAGGTGCGGTGAGGAGCCTTACGCGGGCCGAGCTTCCCCGGACGCAGCCAGCTGGGATCGCCTCCGGTCCGGCCCAGGGCGGGGCCCGTCTCGACGTCCGAGTCCAGGAACGATCCCGGCATCGGCTGTGCGGACCCAGAGAGGCCGGGCTTTCGGGAGATATCCGCTTCGCGATCTGGCACGGCGCAGCGCGAGGGCGGGGCAGCCCGCCTTGGCGAAATCAAGGAGGAGGAGCGGGTCGCAGCCGGAGGCGAGGCCCGCGCGGGGGACATTCGCCAAGGCGGGCTGCCCCGTCCTCGCGCGGACCAGGGGAACCATCCAAGCGGCACGCGGTCCCCCACGAAGACTTGGCGCACTTCGCCGGATTTATTCCGGACAGCAGTGCGCCTCCGCGGGATGACGAAATTCACTCCGCCTTGATGTTCCGCTCCTTGATCACCGTCCGCCACTTTCCCGTCTCGGCCTGCATGTAGCTGGTGAACTGCTCCGGCGTGCCGCCGACCGGGTCGATGCCGGCTTCGTTGAGCTTGCGCCTGATCTCCGCCGGCGCGATCGCCTTCAGGTAGGCCGCGTTCAGCGCGCGGATCACGGGCTCCGGCGTGCCGGAGCGGACCGTGAAGCCCTGCCAGCCTTCCACGTCGAAGCCCTTCACACCCTGTTCGGCCACCGTCGGCACATTGGGATAGGCCGCGATGCGCTTGCCGCCGGCCACGGCGATCGGGCGCAGCTTGCCGGTTTCCAGGTACGGGCGCGCGGTGGCGCGGTCCAGGAACATCAGGCCGATCTGGCCGGCCAGCAGGTCCTGCACCGCCGGCCCGCCGCCCTTGTAGGTGATGGCGACCAGCTTCATGCCGGTCTCGCGCGCCAGCATCTCGGTGGCCAGGTGGTGCGTGGTGCCGATGCTGGGCGACGCATAGCTGATGCCGGCAGGCGTCTTCGCGGCCAGCGCCACCAGTTCCTGCACGTTGTGCACCGGCAGCACGCTGGGGTTCACTACCAGCAGGAAGTCGAACTTGGCCGTCATGGTGACCGGCGCCAGGTCCTTCAGCGGGTCGTAGGTGAGCTTCTCGAACATGCTGGGATTGACCGCATAGGTCGTCATGTCGCCCAGCAGGAAGGTGTAGCCGTCGGCCGGCATCTGCTTGGCCACGGCCGTCGCGCCGATGATGCCGGACGCGCCTGGCTTGTTCTCGACGATGATGGGCTGGCCGAGGGCCTCGCCCATGCCGGGCGCCACCAGGCGCGCGAAGTAGTCGGTGCCGCCGCCGGCCGGGTAGGGCACGATCAGGCGGATCGGCTGGCTGGGCCAGGTGGATTGGGCGAAGGCCGCCGGCGCGAGGGCCGCGACGATCAGCAGTGAAAGCAGCGTTCGTTTTTGCATGGGGTCTCCGTCGTTGTTCAGGCCGCGATCTCGCGTTGCAGTATCTTCGACAGCGCCGCTGCCAGCACGCCCTGCGGATTGTCGCTGCGTCCCATCGAGCGCCAGCCCACGTGATGGTCCGGCCGCACCAGCACCGCGCCATCGGCCGACACTGCGCGCAGGTAGCGCCAGGTCCGGTCCGTGTCGCGCACGGCAGCCTCGTCGGAAATCTCGACGACCGCCATGGGCACGCCACTCTTGCGCGCCACCGCTGCCGCCGCCTCGGCCCAGCCCGAGGCCTTGCGCCCGGTCAGCAGCACGAAGGCGCCCGGCTGCACCAGGTCCAGTGTGGAGATCTTCTTGCCATCGCGCTCCAGCCACGCATGCGGCAAGCGATGCCCCGGCCGCGTGGTCGGCACGTAGGTCTGCCCCAGCGGGTCGCGCTCCGGTGTCGGCGTGCCGTCCGGCATCACCGCGCCGATGTCGTAGTGGTAGCCCAGCTCGATGTCGTGCGCCTGCCACTCCATGCGCTGCACTTCCATGATCTGCGCCAGGCGGGCGCGCCGCGTGCGGCCTTCCTGGTTGTCGGCGAAGTAGCGGCGGAAGTTGGCCTGGCTCAGTTCCGCGTTGCCGCGCACCAGGCCGATGCCGGCATCGGTGAGCTGGTGGTTCTGGAACGTCATCAGCGCCCACTGGATGTTGGCCGCCGCAACGGGCCGCCGCTCTGCCTCGTAGCTATCGAGCAGGCTGTCGTGCGCCTGGCCCTTCAGCACCGCGGCGAGCTTCCAGGTGAGGTTGTGCGCGTCCTGGATCGCGGAGTTCAGGCCCAGGCCGGTGGTGGGCGGATGGCGGTGCGCCGCGTCACCGGCCAGCAGCACGCGGCCCCAGCGATAGCGGTCGGCCAGCACGCCTTCGACCGTCCAGTGGCCGATGCCGATGATGTCCGGCGTCAGGTCGGGGATCTTCAGCAGTTCGCGCATTCGCGGCAGCAGCGAAGCTTCCTCGAAGCGCGACGGGTCGTCGGGCCGGAAGCTGAAGTGGAACATCCACTCTTCCGAATGGCGGCCGAATCTGGTCGGGCCGAGTTGACCGAGCACGCCGCTGGCCCAGGAGCCGCCTTCCGGGTTCACGAACCACGTCGTCATCGAGAAGTCGTCGTCCCAGTACTGCGACAGGTCGGCGCGGAAGTACACGGTGACCATGTGCGCCAGGTCGGTGGCGCCGGTCAGCACCGCGCCCACCGCCGGCCCCACCGTCTTGCCGCCGTCGGCGCCGATGACGTACTTCGCCCGCACCCGGAATTCCTTGTCGGTGGCGCGATCCAGCACCACCGCCGTCACGCCGTGCTCGTCCTGCGTGAAGGACTGCAGCTGGTGGTTGTACAGCACCTGCGCCTTGTCTTCGGCCGCCGCCATCTCGCGCAGCAGCGGCTCCATCCGCACCTGCGGGAACAGCGTCGATTCGCACGGGCTGTCCTTGGCGTAGTGCTGCGCCAGCGAGCCGCCGCCGAAGGACTCGATGCGGTAGAAGGTGCGTCTGTCCATCTCGCCGTCGCCGCCCAGCGTGGTGCACCAGCGGATGTGCGAGATGTGCTCCAGCGGCATCGAGCGCTCGTACACGCGGTCGGCCACGTCGAACTGCCGCAGCAGCTCCATGGTGCGCTGGCTCACGTAACGCGCCTTCGGCAGCCGGCCGGGCGCGGGGTGGCGCTCGATCAGCAGGCTGCGAATGCCTTGCCGCGACAGGAACAGGGAGGAGGCGAGGCCGCAGCCGCCGCCGCCGACGATCAGGACCGGGACTTCGATATCTTGCATGGGTTCTTCAGGACAGGGTTTGGTTGGCGACGATGCGTTCGTACAGCGCGCGGTGGCAGCGCACCAGCGCTTCGGTGAGCTCGCCCTGCTGGCCGCGCAGGGCGTCGTCGAGTTCGCGCCAGTCGGCGGCCGACAGGTAGTCGCCCGCCACCGGCAGCACGTAGTTCTCTTCCACTTCCATGTGGCCGAGGTAGATCCGGGCGAAGGTGCGGACCAGCGACTGGAAGTTGTCGCGGCGGCCGTCGCCCATCAACTGCCAGGCGGTCAGGCCGCGTTCCAGCTCGCGCACCGCGGGCCCGCCGCGCTCGTGCTCCGCCTCCAGCCGCTGCAGCACCGGCTGCAGCGCGGGGCAGCGTTCGCGGATGCGCGGGAACAGGAGCTCGCTTTCGGTCGCGTGGTGCACGCGCGCCGGTACTTCATCCAGGTAGAACAGCATGGTGCGCAGGCCGTCGAAGTCGGGACTGGCGCCGCACTTGCAGCTGGCATCCACGGAGTCGCGCAGCGTCCGCAGCACGGTGGCCAGGGAGCGGTGCTGTTCCAGGATCAGCTGGATCGCGGGCGGCGGCATGGACTGCTTTGGGTCGGCATGGCCCCATTGGCGCATTGCCGCGAGGCGCAGTCAGTCCCCGCAACGGGGGACCGTGGCCGGCTCAGTGCAGGGCTTCGGAAGCCGTGGCCTGGAAACGCTCGTCGTTCCAGCGGCTCCAGCGCGCGAGGTACCAGGTGAGCAACTCGCGCTCGCTGCCGATCGTCAGGCGCTGGTAGGCGCGCTTGCGATAGGTCTTGACGGTCTCTTCGCTGACCGTCAGGTCGAGCGCGATGCCGACCGAAGACAGGCCGTACAGGATGCGGGCGCAGACCTCGGCCTCGCGCCGCGGCAGGTCGCTGGTGGCGACGATGCAGTTCTCGATCTCGGGCAGCGCGGTCAGCGCCGAGGCGACGCTGGGCCGGCTCTGGCAGAAGTCGGCGTGCTTGGCGAGCATGGCCACCAGCAGTTCGGCGGCGCGGCCCAGGCGTGCTATGGCTTCGTCGGCAAAGGGCGCGTGCGGGTCGGAGCGCAGCACGCTCAGGCCGAAGGCGCCGCCGGCGGCACGGCCGCACAGCAGGATGCGGTCGCGCACGTGCGGGTAGACGCGCGGCCGCAGGTCGATGTAGCAGCGGTCGTTGAAGTCGATGTGGATGATGGAAGTCGGCGTGGGGCCGTCGACGCAGCGCTGCGCCTCGGTCATGGCGGGGTCGGTCTTCCACAGGCCCTGCTTGACGTAGCTCTCGACGCGGTCGCGCGCGGTGTGCTCGGGTTCCACGCAGCAGGCGGCAACCTCGCTCAGTTCGTCGCGGCCCATGCGGAAGGCGGCAAAGTGATCGGCGCCGCACAGCGAATGGAGGAAGTTGGCAAGGGCGGGGCCGAAGCGGTCCTGCCCGATGCAATCCACCAGCTGGGCGAGGGCGGCCTCGGGCGAACTGCCGGGTGCGACCCGGTCTGGAACCATCACCGTCATCATTGGTTTGTCTCCTGGATGCTGGCCGCGCAGTGGGCGCTGCTGCCCGGCCTCTGCGTGCCGCGGCAGTTTTCGAAATCCGTAATCAGATTACGCTTAACGGAATTCCGAGGGATCGGTGCAAACCCTAGCGTCCGACGAGTGGGAGGCTCAGGCCCAGCCCATCCGGCGTGAAGCCGCCTCGGCCCGGGCCGCCAGCGCCAGCGCGACCGGAGAGTCGAGACGGGTGTCGATCAGGCCGGCGGAGCCCATCACCGTGATCACGCCCGCCACCGCCCCGGCGTGGTCGAACACGGGTGCGGACACGCCGTGCAGGCCGGGATTCAGGTCGCCCTTGATGGCAGCCAGCTTGTGCGTGCGCACCGAGGCGAACAGCGTGTCGACGTCTTTTTTCGTCATCTTCGCCACCGCGCTGTTGGGCGTGCCGCCCGGGTGCTGCGTGCCGGACAGTTCGCGGGTGATGAAGGGCCCGGTGACCGAACGCGGCATGTAGGCGCCGAACACGCGGCCGGTGGACGAACTCAGCACCGGCATCACCGAGCCGGGCCGGCCGCTGATGATGAGGGCGTCGTTGGTTTCCTCGAAGCGCACGAAGGTCGGGCCCGCCGCGCCCCACACGGCGAGGCCGACGGTGAATCCCACTTCGTCGCGCAGTTCAGCCAGCGTCGGCGAGGCCACTTGAACGACGTTCAGCCGGCGCAGCGCGGCGAGACCCAGGCGCACGGCCAGCGGGCCGAGCCGGTAGCCGCCGCTGGCGGCGTCGCGCTCGGCCAGGCCGCTGCGGCAGAAGCTCACGAGGTAGCGATGCGCCTTGGGCGGCTGCATGTCCGCGCGCTCGGCCACGGTCTTGAGCATGAGGGGCGCGCCGGTGTCGATCAGCGCCGACAGCACGCGCACGGCAGTGTCGACTGCCTGCACGCCGCCGCTTTCATCTTCGCCCGTGGCGATGTCGTTGTCGTCGTTCATGGCCTCTATGTGCCCCCCTGCGCCGAGCCTAGCACGGCCTCCGGCAGCTTCAGCCGCGTGCCCCTGCGAGGATGCCGGCGAAGCGCGCGATGCGCCCGCCCTGGTAGCGCGCGGCGGCGAGCTTCTCCTCCGGCAGGCCTTTGCCGCGGCCGTCGCTGTAACTCACGCCGTAGGGGTTGCCGCCGGCCGCGTACAGCAGCTTGTCGGTGTAGCCCACCGGCACGATGATGGAACCCCAGTGGTAGAAGACGTTGTGCAGCGCCAGCAGCGTCGACTCCTGGCCGCCGTGCAGGTTGCCGGCGCCGGTGAAGGCGGCGGCGGCCTTGTCCTGCAACTTGCCCTGCGCCCACAGCGGGCCGAGCGTGTCGATGAACTGTTTCAGCTGCGCCGCCGGCAGGCCGAAGCGGGTCGGCGTGCCGAACACGTAGCCGTCGGCCCATTCCATGTCGGCCAGCGTGGCCTCCGGCACGTCGCGGGTGGCGTCCAGGTGTTCCTGCCAGCCCGGCTTGGCGGCAATGGTTTCCGGCGCCGCCAGTTCGCGCACCTTGCGCAGCCGGGTCTCGGCTCCGGCGGCGCGGGCGCCTTCCTCGACGGCGCGGGCGATCTGCCAGCTGTGGCCGGTGCTGCTGTAGTAGACGATGGTGACGTTGGCCATGGTGTTGTTGTGGGTGTTGTGGACGATCGCGCCCAGCATAGGCAGTGCCGCGGGCGGCGTATGCCCCCCTTTGATGGGACAGACAAGGCGCGCCGCCACGCTAAGGTGAGGGCCATTGCCCCAAGGAACCCCAGCCATGATCTACGAGCTGCGCCTTTACTCCGTCAGCCCCGGCCGCATGGCGGACGTGCACGACCGCTTCAACATCCATTTCCCCGCGCTGTTCGCCAAGCACGGCGTCAACTGCGTCGGCCGCTGGAACGCGGTGGCCGGGCCGGACGCGCCGCGCTTCGTCTACCTGATGGCCTACCGCGACTACGCCGAGCGCGAGGCGGTGTGGGCCAGCTTCTACCAGGACTCCGAGTGGGGGCGCATACGCGCCGAGACCAATGCGGGCCACGAGATGGTGGAGCGGCACGACCTGTTCTTCCTCAAGCCCAACGTGGCGTGGACGGCCGACGCGGCGCCTGACCAGGCCGTCGGCGGGCTGCACGAACTGGTGCAGCAGCAGATCGCGCCCGGGCAGAACGCCAACGCCAATTCCTTCCTGAAGGAAACCTGGCTGCCGCTGCTGCGGGAAGCCGGTGCACGGGTGCTGGGCGTGCTCGACATGGCGGCCGGCGCCGGCATGCAGAAGATCGTGCTGCTGCACGCCTGGCCCGATGCGGCCAGCTGGCACAAGGGCCGCCGCTTCCTGGACACGAACGAGGTGCTGCGCGCGCAGTTCGCGGCCCAGCGCAAGAGCCTGGGCACGGCGATCTTCCAGCGCGCCGAGATCAACCTGCTCGACCCGGCACCGGGCGCGACGATTCGCGCCGGGCTGGGGCGGATCACGGGCTGAGCGGACAGCATGAAGATCGCGCTGATCGGCAGCGCCGGCAAGGTCGGCCGCCACCTGGCGCGGGAGGCGCTGGCGCGCGGGCACGAGGTGCTGGCGCTGTTGCGGCCGGGCGGGTCGCAACTGGATGCATCGGTGGCGACGCGGGCCGTGGACGTCTTCGATGCCCCGACTCTGGCCGAGGCCGTGCGCGGCCAGGACGCCATCGTCAGCGCCTATGGCGCACCGGCCGATGCGCCGCACCTGTTGCCAGCGGCGACCGCGGCCATCGTGCAGGCTGCGCAGGCGGCGGGCGTGCATCGCCTGGTGACGGTGGGAGGCGCCGGCGGGCTGGAGGTCCGGCCCGGCGTGCGCTTGGCGGACACCGACGGCTTTCCCGCCGTCCTGCTGCCCAAGGTCAAGGCGCATGCCGATGCCGTGGCCGTGCTGCAGGAGTCGGGGGTGCACTGGACCTGCGTGGCGCCGGCGGCGCAGATCGGAGCCGGCGAGCGCAGCGGCCGTTACCGGGTGGCCGTGGGTGCGCTGGTCAGCAACAGCATTTCATACCCCGACTTCGCCTGCGCGCTGCTGGACGAACTGGAAGCCGACCGGCATCCGCGCCAGGTGGTCGGCACTGGAACCTGAAACATGACTCCTCCGAGACTGGCGCACTGCGTCTTCCGCACCAACCAGCTGGCACCGATGGTGGACTGGTACTGCAAGCTGCTGCGCGCGCGCATCAACCACGCCAGCGACAAGATCGCCTTCCTCACCAACGACGAGGAGCACCATCGGATCGCGCTGGTGGCGATGGAGCCGTATGCGGCGAAGGCACAGGGCGTGACGGTGGGCTTCTACCACGCTGCATTTGCCTATGCGAACCTGGGCGACCTGCTGCAGGGCTACCGCGACCTG
>JAQGMU010000580.1 GCA_028292195.1 Ramlibacter sp.
TTCGCGCGCCAGGGCTCGGAAGAGGAACTGGACCTCGACGACACCATCCGCTCCACCGCGGCCAACGCGGGCTACCTGGACATCAAGATGGTGCCCGAGCGGCACAACAACGTGAAGGTGCTGCTGCTGATGGACGTGGGCGGCACCATGGACGAACACATCCACCGCGTCGAGGAGATGTTCTCCGCCGCGAAGGCGGAGTTCAAGCACCTGGAGTTCTACTACTTCCACAACTGCGTCTACGACTTCATGTGGAAGAACAACCGGCGCCGCTTCAGCGAGACGTTCCCGACCTGGGACATCATCCGCAAGTACAACAAGGACTACAAGCTGGTGTTCGTCGGCGACGCGACGATGAGTCCCTACGAGATCCTGCAGCCGGGCGGCAGCGTCGACTACAACAACGAGGAAGCCGGCGCCGAGTGGATCCAGCGCCTGACCCACGCCTTCCCGAAGGTCATCTGGATCAACCCCGAGCCGCAAGGCGTCTGGCAGTACCGCCAGAGCATCGCCGTCATCCAGCAGCTGATGAACCAGCGGATGTATCCGCTGACGATCAAGGGGCTGGAAGAGGCGATGCGGCTGCTGTCGAAGTAGGCGCGGTCGGGTATTGCGGCTCCAGCCCGCAATGCCATCCGTGACGGCGAAGCCGCGCCAATTACAATGGCGCGCTTCGCCGCCGTAGTTCAATGGATAGAACGAGCGCCTCCTAAGCGCTAGATACAGGTTCGATTCCTGTCGGGGGCGCCAGCAAGTGCTTGATTTCCCTGGACCACACCCGCTCGCCGATGCGGCCGGCCGGCACGCCGCCGCCCACCGCGTCGCCGCAGCGTCTTCAGTGGGAAACCGAGGCGTGTCCGAAGTCGGCGGCCTTCGGCTTGCCAGGGGAATCAGCTTCGATTGCCGTAGTGGTCGCCATCTCCGCCCGGCGCCGCAGCTTCAGCCGTGCGCCGTCCAGCCGGTCGATGTCCTGCCCGGCCTGCGGCAGCAGCCCGCACCGGTGCCGCAGCGCCGCCGCTTCCCGCACCAGCCGCTCCTGCGCGGTCTGGACCCGCAGGGCCAGCGACATCGACTGCGTGACCCAGATCTGGGCGTCGCTGCGGGCGCTGGCAAGCGTGGTGGCCGCCCGGGTCGAAGGCGAGGCTGCCTGCAGGATGTGGTCCAGCCGGGCGCCCAGCAGCACGCAGGACGGCTTGATCCTGGCTTCCACCGCATCCGCCAGCTTGGGACGCGTCGCGGCCAGGTTGTCGGCCAGCGCATGCACGTTGCGCGCGCTGCGGTCCACCGCCAGCAGCAGCGCAAGCCGGCTGCGCAGGTCGATGGCCCGTTCGGCCAGTGCGGCCAGCTCGTCGACGCGCACGTCCGGCGACTCTTCCTGCTGGCGGGCGAGGCCTTCCTCCATCTGCTGCAGCCAGTCGCCGCAGCGGTCCACCACTTTTTCCAGCGACCGGAACTCCAGCAGGAAGTCCGCCAGTGCCGGCCCCAGCCGCTCCGCGCCGTTGGAACTGCGTTGCAGGAACGCGTCGCCGGCCGCAAGCGCCTGCTCGGCGCAGTCACGCACCTTGACCGCCTGGATGGCGAGCCTGGCGCGTGATGCCTGGGCGGCAGCCATGTCCGAAAGCGGCGTCCACTCCACTGCGGTGACGTTTTCGTGCAGGGCGTTCAGGCTGGCCTGCATGCCACTGGCGTGCCAGGACGCGTGCTGGTGCAGCTGCGTGCCGAGCGTGGAAAGCGCCGGCAGGTGCAAGGTGGCCCGCGCCATCGCCCGCTGGAGCCAGGACGCCAGGGTGGCTGGGGAGCGTTTCCGCTGGTGGTGGGACACTTGCTTCGCCTCCGGGGGAAGTTGTTACAGGCCGCATGCCCGTAAAAAACATTCTGTAACATCCTTTCGGGATGAGCAAGCCCGCAGTTGGCAAAAAGTCCTACGTTTGTTGCGGCTGTGGCCTACAGACGCCATTTCGAATTTGGCGGCATGCGCTGCAACGCACCATTGCACGCCGTTACAGCTGAGACTGCCGCCTTGCAATGGCCGTCATCGTGCTGCCATGGACGGACCCTAGGATGGGCCTCAGGACGTCACAGGAGAGGTCAATGGCATCCGCCGATTACCGGATAGAGAGCAGCCAGCCGATCGCCAGCCGGTTCTGGCCCGCGGGCGGCGCTACCCAGTTCGCGGTGAGCAGCCGGGCCTTGGCCGTGAGCCTGGCCGCCAAGGGCATCACGGGCATCGGCGAAATCCGCGTGGTGCACGTGCCCACCGGCGAAATCGTGTTCAGGAAGCCGGCGCAGCAGGGTGCCGAATGGGCCGAGGAGCTCTGATCAGCCGCCGGTAAGCTGCTCGATCCGGGCCACCAGCTCGCCCAGCGGCGCCCGCTTGGAGGCGCCCGGCCGCCCCCGCACCTGCCCCTGCAGGTCGCGCACGCCATCGGGCGATACCAGCGAAGTCAGGTACATCAGCGGGATTTCCGCCGTGTCCGGGTCGGCGTGCAGGGCCGACGCGACCTCGCCGCCGCTCATGCCTGGCATGTCCAGGTCGCACAGGATCAGGTCGGGCCGGCCTTTGCGGGCGAGGGAGATCGCCTGGTAGGGATCCAGGGTCGAGACGATGTCGTAGTGCCGGGCCAGCTTGGCGCCAAGGTAGACCAGCACCGCCTGGTCGTCGTCCACCAGCAGAATCCGCTTCCTGCCCATGCGTGGGGTCCCCTCTGTTAAAGGGAATGCTAGCCCCAAAGCCTTACAACTGGACAGCAACACCGCGTACTGCTGGGTTATTCAGATGCGGCGCAGCGCCTCCACCGCGTCCCGCAGGTCGGCCGCCCAGCGCCGCCGGTCACGTCCCTGGGCCTGCTGGGGCGTGCCGAAGCGCACGTGGGCGGCGAACGGGCGGCCGGCGATGACTCGCCACAGCGAAGGCGCCAGCGTCTCGTCGCCCAGCCACAGCGGGCTGGTGCTGGCCTCGCCGGTGGCCTGGTCGACGAAGCGCAGCGCCACCGGCTGCACCGGCGCGCCGGCGGAAACCGCTGCCTGGATCAGGTTGGCATGGAAGGGCAACAGCTCCCGGCCATCGCCCGTGGTGCCCTCGGGAAACACCGCGACGATCTCGCGGGCCGCCAGGCTCTCGCGCATGTGGTGCACCACCCGCATCGCGTCGCGCCGTTTCTCGCGTTCGATATAAAGCGTGCCGCCGCCGGTGGCCAAGGGGCCTATCAAGGGCCAGTGCCTGACGTCGGACTTGGCGACGAAACGGCAGTGGCGCGCCGCGTGGATCACGAGGATGTCGAGCCACGACATGTGGTTGGCCACCAGCAGCACCGGGCCGTGCTCCGGCGGGTCGCCGTGCACGTGCAGCGGGATGCCCAGGATGGCGAGCAGGCGCCGCGCCCAGGCCTGCACCGTGGCGTTGCGCCGCGGCTGGTCCCAGCGCGGGAACAGCAGCGTGATGGTGAGCCAGCCGCAGATCATGTGCAGCCCGGTGCGCAGCAGGCGCCAGGCCGCGCGCAGGGTGTTCATCCCTCGTAAGCGACTTGGCCGCCGACGATGGTCCAGCGAACTTTCCCCGGCAACTCATGGCCGCTGAAGGGCGTGTTGCGGCCCTGGCTGCGCAGCTGCGCCGGCGTCACCGTCCAGGAGGCGTTGAGGTCGAACACGCAGACGTCGGCCACGCCGCCGTCGACCAGCTGGCCGGCGCTCGCCTGCAAGGTGCCCAGCGCCGAGCCCAGCACGCGCGCCGGCTCCGAGGTCAGCACCGCCAGCGCCCGCGGCAGGCCGATGCCGTCTTGCTGGCCCCATTTCAGCGCCAGCCCCAGCAGCAGCTCGAGCCCGGTGGCGCCGGGTTCGGCTTCGGCAAAGGGCAGCGTCTTGGCGTCCGCGTCCACCGGCGTGTGGTCGGACACCAGCGCGTCGATCGTGCCGTCGGCCAGTCCCTCGCGCAGCGCGTCGCGGTCCCTTTGCTGCCGCAGCGGCGGCGACAGGCGCATGCGGCTGTCGAAGTAGCCGATGTCGACGTCGGTCAGGTGCAGCGAATTGATGCTCACGTC
>JAQGMU010000626.1 GCA_028292195.1 Ramlibacter sp.
ACCAGCCGGTCAAGACCTTCTGCATCGGCTTTGCGGACCCGCGCTTCGACGAGTCGCCCTATGCGGCCGAGGCGGCGCGGCGTTTCGGCTGCGACCACACCATGGAGATCGCCGAGCTCAACATGCTGGACCGCTGGGAGCACGTGCTGTACCACCTGGACCAGCCGCACGGCGACGCCTCCTTCATGCCGACCTTGCGGGTGAGCGAGCTGGCGGCCAGGCACGTGAAGGTGGTGCTGACGGGCGACGGCGGCGACGAGCTGTTCGCCGGCTATGAAAAGTACGCGGAGTACTTCGCGCGGCCGGAGGTCGCGGCAATGCCGGACGAGGCCTTCCAGCGCGGCTACTTCGATTCCATTTCGCTGTTCGCGCCGCAGGCGAAGCAGGCGCTGTACCAGCCCGCCGTCGCCGCGCGGCTCCAAGGCATCGACAGCTTCACCACCGCGGCGCGCCCCTGGTTCGAGGAAGCGGCGCACTTCGACCGCATCAACCAGGCGCTGTATCTCGACATGCAGCTGCTGCTCTCCGGCAACAACCTGGTGAAGCCGGACCGCATGGGCATGGCGGTGTCGATCGAGGCGCGCACGCCTTTCCTCGACTGGCGGATGATGGAGTTCGCCTTCCGCTCGCGCGGCGCCACCAAGCTGGCGGCCGACGGCGACAAGAAGCACTGGTACAAGAAGGCGGTGGAGCCGCTGATCGGCCGCGACCTGGCTTACCGCAAGAAGCAGATGTTCACCGTGCCGGTCGGCGAGTGGTTCCGCAAGGAAAGCCACGGCTGGCTGGCCGCGCTGCTGGGCGACAGCCCGCTGCTGCAGCGGCTGTTGCGGCCGCAGGCCGTGCAGGCGCTGCTGGAGCAGCACCGCGACGGCCGCGCCAACCACACGCGCGAGCTGCGCGCGCTCGCCGCGCTGGCGCTGTGGGCCCGGCAGGCCGGGGTCGCATGAAGAAGGTGCTGTTCGTCTGCTACGGCAGCGGCCACGTGCGCATGGTGCTGCCGCTGGCGCAGGTGTTGCAGGCGAGCGGCCGGGCGCAGGTCCAGGTCCTCGGGCTCACGACCGCGGCTGCCGCGGTGCGGGACGCCGGACTGCCGCTGCTGCAGTTCAAGGACTTCGTCCAGGCCGGCGACGACGCGGCGCTGGCACGGGGACGCGAACTGACGGCCACGCTGACCGACGTGGTCGATCCGGCCGAAACGGCGGCCTACCTGGGACTGAGCTACGCCGACCTCGAGGCGGAAGTGGGAGCGGAAGAGGCCGCGGCCCGCTACGCCCGCGATGGCCGCCAGGCCTTCCTGCCACGTCGCACGCTCACTCGCGTCCTGCGGCAAGTCAAGCCCGATCTCGTGGTGGCCACCAACTCGCCGCGCGCCGAGCGCGCCGCCATCGAAGCGGCGGGCGCCCTGGGCATTCCCGCCGTCTGCGTGGTCGACCTGTTCGCCATCGACGAAGTGCGCTGGATCGCCCAGCCCGGCTACGCGAGACGCGTCTGCGTGCTGAACGAGGCCGTGCGCGCATTCCTGGTCGCGGCCGGCCGCCAGCCGGAGGAGATCGTTGCCACCGGCAACCCGGCCTTCGACGCCCTGCATGCGCCCGAGCTGGCGAGGCAGGGCGCGGCCCTGCGCACGGCCCGCGGCTGGGACGGCAGGCGGGTCCTGCTCTGGCCGGCCCAGGTCGAGCCGGCCCTGCACCCCTTCAACGGCACGCCCGGCGACCCCACGCTGCCGGCTCGCGCCCTGCAGGCCCTGGTGACCTGGACCCTGGCCAACCCGGCCGCCGTGCTGTGCGTGCGCCCGCGCGCCGGCCAGGCCCTGCCTGCCTTGCCGTCCCATCAGCGCATCGTCGTCACCGGCCAGGACTGGCCGCTGCCGCCGCTGCTGCATGCCATCGACCTGGTCGTGACCCTGACCTCCACCGTCGGCCTGGAAGGCCACCTGGCCGGCGCGCGGCTGGTGCAGGTGCTGGGTTCCGTGTTCGACGAGGCCATGCCGCTGGCGCGTTTCGGCATCGCCGACGCCGCCGTGCCGCTGGATACCTTGCCGGGCGCGCTGGACCACTGGAGCTGGGCCGGCCGCCGTACCATGCAGGGCGAGGCCGGCGCCACGGGGCGCGTGCTGGCCGTGCTTCATGAATTTCTATGATCGACCCCCTCTCGCGGTACCCCATGCCCCTCATTCCCGCCCCGCGGCCCGTTGACCTGTCCGCCTTTGCCGCCCCCGACGACCAGGCCGAGGTCAAGTACGGCCTGCCGCGCCACGTGCAGTTCTGCAAGCGCTGCGTCATTTCCAACCAGCGGCCCAATTCCGCGGTGGAGTACCAGCACACCAAGGCCAGCAAGAAGGCCACCATCGCCTTCGACGATGAGGGCATCTGCGACGCCTGCCGCTTTGCGGAGCAAAAGCAGGGCACCATAGACTGGAAACAGCGCGAGGACCAGCTGGCGGCGCTGTGCGACAAGTTCCGCAGCAAGACCGGCTACGACTGCCTGCTGCCCGGCTCCGGCGGCAAGGACAGCTTCTACGCCTCGCACGTGCTGAAGACGCGCTTCGGCATGCACCCGCTGACCGTCACCTGGGCGCCGCACGTCTACACCGAGTGGGGCTGGAAGAACTTCCAGTCGTGGCTGCATGCCGGCTTCGACAATGAACTGACCACGCCGAACGGCCGGGTCCACAGGCTGCTGACGCGGCTGGCCGTGGAAAACCTGTTCCACCCGTTCCAGGCCTTCATGTTCGGCCAGAAGTCGCTGGCGCCCAAGGCGGCGATCCTGCACGACATCCCGTTCGTGGTCTACGGCGAGAACGAAGCCGAGTATGGCAACCCGATCGGCGACACCGACAGCGCCAAACGCGACTGGTCGTATTTCACCACCCCCGACAAGTCGCAGATCTACCTCGGCGGCGTTTCCATCCAGAGCCTGTACGACGACTTCGGGCTGGAGCCGCAGGACCTCCTGCCCTACCTGCCGGCCGACCCGCTGCAGATCGAGAAGAAGAACATCGAGGTGCACTACCTCGGCTACTACCTGAAGTGGCACCCGCAAAGCTGCTACTACTACGCGGTGGAGCATGGCGGCTTCGAAGCGTCGCCGGAGCGCACGCCGGGCACCTACAGCAAGTACAACAGCATCGACGACCGCATCGACGACTTCCACTACTACACGACCAACGTGAAGTTCGGCATCGGCCGCGCCACCTACGACGCCGCGCAGGAGATCCGTTCCGGCGACATCACGCGCGACGAGGGCGTGGCGCTGGTGCGGCGCTACGACGGCGAGTGGCCGGAGCGCTTCGCCGAGGAAATCTTCCGCTACCTCAGCATCCCGGCCAAGGAGTTCCCGCAGGCCTCGAAGATGTTCGAGTCCCCCCTAATGGACCGCGCCTACTTCATGAAGCTGGCCGACACCTTCCGCTCGCCGCACCTGTGGAAGCAGGAAGGCGGCCAGTGGAAACTGCGGCATACCGTGTTCGACGGGACCTGACATGACCCAAAGGCACCTCCGCCTGATCGCCCGGCTGGACATCAAGGGGCCGAACCTGATCAAGGGCGTGCACCTGGAGGGCCTGCGTGTGGTCGGCGACCCGAACGAGCACGCCATCCGCTATTACCGCTAGGGCGCCGA
>JAQGMU010000628.1 GCA_028292195.1 Ramlibacter sp.
GCGCCTGCTCGGTGCTGCTGGGGCTGGCGCTGGGCATGGTGCAGCCGATGGTGATGAGCATGCTGCACACGATCACCCCGGAGCACCGCCATGGCGAGGCGGTCGGCATGCGCATGATGGTGATCAATGCCTCCAGCGTGGCGATGCCCCTGCTGTTCGGCGCCGCCGGCGCCGCGGTGGGCGTCAGCGCGGTGTTCTGGACGGTGGCGGCCGCCGTCGGCTGCGGGACCCGGCTGGCCTTCCGGCTCAGAGACGATAGAACGTCTTGATCAGGTTCCAGGCCGTCTCGGGATCGTCGGCGAACTGGAACAGGTCGAGGTCGGCCGGCGAGATCACGCCTTCCTCGACCATCATCTCGAAGTTGATCAGCCGCTTCCAGTAGTCGGAACCGAACAGCACGATCGGCACCTGGCGCGCCTTCTTGGTCTGCACCAGCGTGATCACCTCGAACAGCTCGTCGAGCGTGCCGAAGCCGCCGGGGAACGCCACCAGCGCCTTGGCCCGCATCATGAAGTGCATCTTGCGCAGGGCGAAGTAGTGGAACTTGAAGGACAGGTCCGGCGTGACGTACGGGTTGGCCGCTTCCTCCATCGGCAACGCGATCGCCAGGCCGACACTCACGCCCTCGGCTTCGTGGCTGCCGCGGTTGGCGGCTTCCATGATGCCGGGGCCGCCGCCGGTGCAGACGAACAGCATGTCGCGCGGCTCCTTGCCGTCGCTGTATTCGGCGACGATGCGGCCGAAGGCGCGGGCGTTCTCGTAGTAGTGGGAATTGCGGGCCAGGGCGCGGGCGCGGCGGACCAGGGCCTCGTCGCCGCCGGCTTCGGCGGCCTCCACCATGGCGGCGGCGCCTTCGAGGTCGCGGAAGCGCGCGCTGCCGAACACCACGATGGTGTTCTCGATGCCGTGGGCGGCCTGCTCCAGGTCCGGTTTCAGCAACTCGAGCTGGAAGCGGATGCCGCGCGTTTCGCGGCGCAGCAGGAATTCGGGGTCGACGAAGGCCAGGCGGCTGGCGTCCGGGTCCAGCGGCAGTCCGGAATCCGCGTGGGCCTTGAGGGTTGCCCAGGCATCCGCCAGCCGGCGGTCATGAATGTTGCGGGTGGAAGACATAGGGCGCATTGTGGCCGCTTTCGCGCATTGCGCCCGCTAGGGCGGCGGCGGAATGCCGCTATCCTTGCGCCCGGACGAGGAGGGGAGCGAGTCTTGGAACACCCGCTGTATCACGTGCTGCTGGAAGGCCGCCGCGTCGGCCCGTACGACCGCCGCACGATCGTCGGCATGCGCATCAGGAAGACGCTGACCAGCGCCGATCGGGTGGTGGCGGACAACGGCCGGAAGTTCACCGTGGCCGACCTGGTCAGGATGGGACCGCTGGACGGCAGCTTCGAGGCCAGCCGCAGCGGCAGCTACTCGGTGGTGCAGGCCGTGCATTCGGCTGCGCTGGTGGAAGCGCAGGGCGCCGCCATCCCCGCGTTCAAGGGCGAGATCGAAGTGCGGCTGCAGACCAAGGTGCTGCGCATCGCCGGCCGCTACCGGTCCGGCCTGCGCTGGAAGGAAGACCGCGTCAAGATCCCGCTGCCTGAACTTGCGCATGCGCGCCTGCGTGGCAGCGCGGTGGAACTGGCGCTGCGCCCGGGCGGCGAAGGGCCACTGAAGCGCCTGACGCTGGAGTTGTTCACGCCGGAAGCGGCGGGGGAGTTCGTTGCGGCGCTGCCGCCGCTCGCGCCATGGCCGGAGGCCGCGCCGAAATCCCTGGCGGCCCCTGCCGGCGCCCACCCGATGGTCTGGGGTGCCGTGGTCGGCACCGCGGTGATCGTCGGGTCGGTGCTGGTCTGGGTGCTGACGCACCGGATCTAGTTCGGCCCGGCATCGTTGGGGTCGCTGCGCGAACCCAACCTACAAATGCGAATCTTCGTGCGTTGGGTCGCTGCGCGAACCCAACCTGCAAATGCGAATCTTCGTAGGGTGGGTTCGCGCCAGCGACCCCACCGATTCACAACGCGAGCGCGAGACCGAGCGGCACGAACACCACCGCCACCGCATTCACCAGCAGGATCATCGCCGCCACCCGTTCCGGCCCCTGCTCGTGCGGGCCGGCAACTCCTTCAGGCTCCCCGCGTTTTCAACCAGTCCAGCAGGCGCTCGCGCGCCGGCGCCAGACCCTTGTAGGCCAGCACGGCATCGCTCATCGTGGCCAGCGCCTCGTGCAGGCGCGCGGCCTGGGCCGGCGTGGTGACGGCCTCGGCCAGCGGCTGCAGCATCACGTGGATGGTGAACACGGCCTGGCCGCTGCCTTCGGCAAGGGGGAAGAAGGTCTGCCGCTCGGCCCGCAGGAACAGCTGGCCGGCGAAGCCGTCCCCTTCGTCCTGCGGCCAGGGTGCGCGCGGCTGGCGCCGCGGATGCTGGTCGTGGCGGTTGCTGGGCGTGATGGTCCAGACGAAGCGCTCCCACTCGCCGCCGGCCGTGACCAGCTGCGCCAGCTGGCGCGCGGCGCCCAGCAGCAGCTGGTTGTCGGCCACGGGTGCATGCACCGCAGTGAACGGCAGGCCCAGCTTGTCCTCCGGCGCCCAGTGCGAGGGCGCGCAGACGCACAGCCAGGGCAGGGTGGTGCTGGGGCCGTCGAGGACGGCGAAGTCCTGCTCGAAAGACAGTTCGATGGGCTCGCCGGCGGCCAGGCCCTCCGCCTGGGCCCGCCGCCGGATGGCGGCAAGCGCCGGCTGCGGGTCGTAGCCCGCGACGCACAAGCGGCTGGCGCCGGCCGCGACCACCCGCTCCTTGTCCTGCCACAACGCGCTACCCGCCGCCAGCGGCGTCAGGTGGCGGCCGCCCTCGATCCGCTGCAGGCCCGGCTGCATGCGGAACGGCACGGCGATGGAGAGCAGGTCGAACACCCGTAAAAAAGGCTCCTTGCGGAGCCTCTCGCGAGCCTGGCCGGCCTAGACGCGGCGGCGGTATTCGCCGGTGCGGGTGTCGATTTCCACCTTGTCGCCCTGGGCCACGAAGATCGGCACGCCGATGTCGAAGCCGCTGGCGATCTTGGCGGGCTTGAGCACCTTGCCCGAGGTGTCGCCCTTGACGGCCGGCTCGGTCCAGGTGATCTCGCGCTCCACGCTGGTCGGCAGTTCGACCGAGATGGCCTTGCCTTCATAGAACACCACCTCGGCGGGCATGCCGTCCTGCAGGTAGTTCAGGGCGTCGCCCATGTTCTCGGATTCGACTTCGAACTGGTTGTACTCGGCGTCCATCCAGACGTACATCGGGTCGGCGAAGTAGGAGTACGTGCAGTCCTTCTTCTCCAGCACGATCTGGTCCATCTTGTCGTCGGCCTTGAACACGACTTCGGTGGCCTGGTTGTTCAGCAGCGACTTGAGCTTCATGCGCACGGTGGCCGAGTTGCGGCCGCCGCGGGAGTATTCGGTCTTCAGCACGACCCAGGGGTTGG
The DNA here is from genome assembly GCA_028292195.1 of Ramlibacter sp. Lineage (GTDB taxonomy): Bacteria > Pseudomonadota > Gammaproteobacteria > Burkholderiales > Burkholderiaceae_C > Ramlibacter. The sequence goes on from JAQGMU010000628.1 coordinate 3,443, forward strand.
CGGTGTGCATGATCACGTTGCCAGCGCGGATTTCTTGAGCGATTTTCATGACGGTGTCTTCGATGAGAGGCCGCGGCGCGCGCAGGAAAATGCGGGTGGCGGCAGGTGGGGACCCGGGCGCGGGGCCCGAAACACAAAGCCCTATATTCTACCGCGCCCGACGGCGAACTGCCGGAGCGAGCTTGCCAGCTCCGGCAAGGCCTGGGCGCGGGCCAGCGCCGCGGCTGCCGCCGGGCCCCAGCCGGCCGGGTCCGGGGCCGGCAGGGAGCCAGCCTGGGCGCCGTTCCAGACCCGGTGAAACTGCGCCAGCGCGGGGGGTACCTGCAGCCAGGCGAGCCATGCCTCCAGCTTGGTGTGGTGGGCATCGTCGTCCTGCGGGTAGATCTGCCAGATGCAGGGCACGCCGGCCAGCAGGCCGCGCACCAGCGAGTCCTCGCCACGGACGAAATTGAGGTCGCAGGCCCACAGCAGCTGGTCATATTCACGCTGGCTGAGCAGCGGCAGCCAGTGCAGGCGCAGCTTGCCGGCTGTGTTCCAGCCGGAGTGGACGGTGGCCAGCTGTGCCAGCACCGCATGCACCGCCGCCGTGGCACGCCCCGCCGTGACCAGCAGGTCGCAGGGCGCGTCGCCTTCGGCCAGCTGGCGCAGCAGTTGCGCCAGCGCCTCCGGCTCGTAGCAGAACAGGCTGAGGACGCGGCCCGCGCCCGGCGCCACGCCCCACTGCCGCAGCCAGTCCTCGCGGCGGAAGGCCTGGCGCCGCGCTGCCAGATCCTGCTCGCGCAGCAGCCCGCCGGTGCGGTCGGAGAAGCCCGGATAGAAAAAGTATTTGCTCAGCCCGGCGCCGGGCCCATGGCTGACCGGCGAGGCCAGGCCGTGGTTGCGCGCGACGAAGGCTTCGGCGGACAGGTATTCCAGGTTGATCCAGGCCGGCCGCCGCACCGCCTGCGCCATGCGGGCGACGAAGTCGGCGGGCGGGTTGCAGCCGAAGGCCTCGACCACGGCGTCGCCCGGAACCAGAGGCGGGGGATCGGCCGTCCAGTGCACGACCTCCACGCCAGGATGCCCCGGCGCCATCCATTGCAGCGGCGCCGGCTCGTCGATCCACAAGCGCACCAGGTCAGCGCGCGCCGCCAGTTCGGCGGCCAGCCTCCAGCAGACGCCCGCGTCGCCGTGGTTGTCGATGACCCTGCAGAAAATGTCCCACCTCATGTCGCTCGGATAATAGGCGGATGGTGCAGGACCATTCCGAAGAATTGCTGGCGCAAGTCGCCGCCCTGCCGGCAATGCCCGGCGTCTACCGCTATTACGACGCGGAGGGCGGGGTGTTGTACGTCGGCAAGGCACGCAACCTGAAGAAGCGCGTCTCGAGCTACTTCACCAGGAACCACGGCGGCACCCGCATCGGCCACATGGTGAGCAAGATCGCGCGGCTGGAAACGACGGTGGTGCGCTCGGAGGCCGAGGCGCTGCTGCTCGAGAACAACCTGATCAAGACCCTGGCGCCGCGCTACAACATCCTGTTTCGCGACGACAAGAGCTACCCCTACCTGAAGATCACCGGCGCGGCGGACCGTTCCGGGACGGCCGCCGCCGCCCGCAGCGGCGCCGCCTCCTCGCTGGTGTTCCCGCGCGTTGCCTACTATCGCGGCGCCGTCGACCGCAAGCACCGCTACTTCGGCCCGTATCCGAGCGCCTGGGCGGTGAAGGAATCGATCCAGCTGCTGCAGAAGGTGTTCCGCCTGCGCACCTGCGAGGACACGGTGTTCGCCAACCGCGCCCGGCCCTGCCTGCTCTACCAGATCCAGCGCTGCACCGGCCCCTGCGTGAACCTGGTCACGCCGCTGGACTACGAGCGCGACGTGCTCAACGCCGAGGCCTTCCTGCGCGGCGACACCCAGGCCGTGCTGAAGGAGCTGGAGGACCGCATGCTGGCGCACGCGGAGAAGCTGGAGTTCGAGCGGGCGGCCGAGCTGCGCAACCAGATGGGCGCCCTGTCCAAGGTGCTGCACCAGCAGTCGGTGGAAACCGCCTCCGACAAGGACGTCGACATCCTCGCGGTGCAGGTGCAGGGGGGCAAGGCCTGCGTCAACCTGGCCATGCTGCGCGGCGGCCGCCACCTGGGCGACCGCGCCTACTTCCCGAGCCACGTGGAGGACGCCACGGCGGTGCAGGAATTCGACGATGCCTCCGATGCCGTGGCGGCGCAGCCGGTGGAGGTGCAGGTGCTGGAGGCCTTCATTGCCCAGCACTACCTGGGCGTGCCGGTGCCGTCGGCGCTGATCACCAGCCACCCGGTCGCCCCCGAACTGGTCGAGGCGCTGTCGCTGCAGGCCGGCACCCGCATCGCCGCCGTCCACAACCCGCGCGGCCAGCGCCGGCTGTGGCTGGAGATGGCGGAGAAGAACGCGGCCATCCAGCTGGCCCGGCTGCTGGCGGAAGAGGGCTCGCAGCAGGCCCGCACGCGCGCGCTGGTGGATGCGCTGGACCTGGCGCCGGACCACCTGGACACCTTCCGCATCGAGTGCTTCGACATCTCGCACACCGCCGGCGAGGCGACGCAGGCGTCGTGCGTGGTGTTCCACCACCACCAGATGCAGAACCGCGAATACCGGCGCTACAACATCGACGGCATCACGCCGGGCGACGACTATGCGGCCATGCGGCAGGTGCTGGCGCGGCGCTACGCCAAGCTGGCGCAGGCCGGGCGCGACACGCCGGATGCGACGCCCTCGGAGGAGGAGGAAGCCGAGGCGGCCGCCGAAGTCGAAGCCGGGACCGCGGCCGATCCCGCACTGGAAGCAGTCGCGCTGCTGGCCGAAGCCGCGGCCGAGCCTGTGGCGGCCGTACCGGAACCGGGCTCGCCGGCTGCCCGCGACGCGCCGGCCGGGCGCATCAAGGTGGGCGGCGGCGGCAGCGCCCTGCGCCTGCCCGACTTGGTGCTGGTCGATGGCGGGCGCGGCCAGGTGAGCATGGCGCGCGAAGTGTTCGCCGAGCTGGGGCTGGACCTGTCGGTGATCGTCGGCGTGGAAAAGGGCGAAGGCCGCAAGGTGGGGCTTGAGGAACTGGTGTTCGCCGACGGCCGCGAGAAGCTCTACCTGGGGCGCGATTCGGCGGCGCTGATGCTGGTGGCCCAGATCCGCGACGAGGCGCACCGCTTCGCCATCACCGGCATGCGCGCGCGCCGGGCCCGGGTGCGCGTGGGCGGCAGCCAGCTGGAGGAGATCCCCGGCATCGGCGCCAAGAA
>JAQGMU010000630.1 GCA_028292195.1 Ramlibacter sp.
GCACGCGCCCATGACAGGTCGGCGTCGAGAAACTAGGCTTGAAGCGCAGGGTGTCGCGCAGCCGGGTGACGGCGTGTAGCGGCGGCCCCAAAGAGACCTCGCCCGTCGCGTCGCTGTTTCAAACGTCGCGTTGCGTCGTGCCGCTGACACCGGGGGCGCATCCGCGGTGGCGATGCTGGCAGCATGAAACGGCAAGCCCCGATGGCGTCTGCTTCGGCACCGTCAGTCGACAATTCGCGCGCGGTTCAAGCGCTCCTGGTCGTGCTGAGCATCACGGCAGGATGCACGGACATCATCGGCTTCCTCGGCCTCGACGGGCTGTTCACCGCTCACGTCACCGGCAACCTGGCGGTCCTGGCCGCGCGTCTCGCCGGCGGGGGAGAGGGCAATTTCGCGCAGCTGTTGTCGGTTCCGGTCTTCATCGCGATGGTCTTCCTGACGATGTTGCTGGCGGGGGGCCTGGAGTCGATGGGCCGCGCCACGCTTCGCCCCCTGCTGCTGCTGCAGTTCCTGCTGCTGGCCGGCTTTCTCGGCGCTTGCGTCGCGGCCGGTCCACGCACCGACGTGCACGCGACCGGCGGGATCCTCGCGGGCATGCTTGGCGTCTCGGCGATGGCCGTGCAGAACGCACTCGTGCAGGTCTCGCTCAAGGGAGCGCCGTCGACGGCGATCATGACGAACAACTCCACGCACTTCGCGCTGGCCGCCGGCAAGGTGATGCTCGGAGGCAATCCGGCCGATGTGGCCAGGGCGCGCGGCGAAGCGGCGCGGACCTTGCCGGTGATTCTCGGCTTCGTCGCCGGCTGCGGCATCGGTGCGGCGTGCGAGGCCGCATTTGCCCTCTGGTCCCTGGCCTTGCCTGCCGGCCTGGCCCTCTTGGCGCTGGCGCTGGGATTTGCGGTCGAACCCGATGGGGAAAAAAGCCCAAGCACTTCAGAGGAGTCCAGGAATGCCATCTTCCACAACCGAACGGGTCGCCGGGCCATTCACGGGCCTGCTGGTCATCGACCTGACCCATGTGCTGAACGGTCCCTTCGGCACGACCATCCTGGGCGACCTGGGCGCTCGAATCATCAAGGTCGAACCCCCGGGACACGGTGACGATACGCGGGCCCTGGGACCCTTCTACAAGGATCAATCCCTCTATTTCAGCTTCGTCAATCGCGGCAAGGAGAGCATCGTCCTCGACCTGAAGGACGATGCCGACCGGGCCATCTTTCTCAACATGGTTCGCCAGGCCGACGTGCTGGCCGAGAACTTCCGGCCGGGGACCATGCAACGTCTTGGCTTCTCGTACGAGGAACTCGCGAGGATCAATCCCCGATTGATCTATGCGTCCTCGTCGGGCTTCGGCCAAACCGGTCCGCTCAGCACTTATCCGGCCTACGACACCATCGTCCAGGCCATGAGCGGCATCATGAACATGACGGGATTCCCGGGGGGCCCGCCGACCCGCGTCGGGACGTCCCTCTCCGATCTTTGCGGCGGAGTGTTCATGTTCTGCGGCATGGCGAGCGCGCTCTACGCGCGTGAGAAGAGCGGCCGGGGCGCACATGTCGATGTGGCGATGTTCGACGCGACGCTTGCATTCCTGGAGCATGGCTTCATGGAGTTCGTCGCAAACGGAAAGCCCCTGCCCAGGATCGGCAATCGTCATCCTTTCACGGCGCCTTTCGACGTGTTCGCGTCGGCGGACAAGGATTTTGTGATCTGTGCCGGAAACGACCGCCTATTCGCCCAGCTCTGCAACGCCATTGCACGGCCGGATCTCATCACCGACAGGCGTTTCCGGTCGAACCAGCAGCGCATGGAGAACGAGCCGGCCCTGAAGCACGAGCTTGAAACGGCACTCAGGAAGCAGCCCGCCGCCCATTGGCTGGAAGTCATTCACGCCGCGGGCGTCCCGGTGGCGCCGCTGCTGAACGTGGCGGAGGCCGCGGAACATCCGCAGACCAAGGCGCGCAACATGCTGATCGAAGCCGGCGGAGTCCGCATGACCGGCAATCCCGTCAAGATCAGCGGGTACGAGGACCCGCCGACACGTGTCGGGGCCCCCACTCTCGATCAGCATGGCGACGCATTGCGTCGCGAATTTGGCGCCTGAACCGGCAGCGCGATCGCTCACTCCTTTCGCCCGGTCGATGTTCGAGCGGGGCCTATAGTAGGAACGATCATGCGAAGGGTGAGGGTGACAAGCGTGGCGGAATTCCATTGGACTCGTTGATCACGGCCGCGGCACGCGCGCTCGCGGCCGGTGACGTCCTCGGCGCACTGAACCGCGTCGCCCTGCGCGACGACGCCCCGGCGCTCGCGCTGCGGGGCATCGCGATGGCGCGGCTCGGCGATTTCGTTCGCGCGCGAACCCTGTTGCGCAGCGCCGCCCGCGCCTTCGGCACCAGGGAAGCGGTGGCGCGCGCACGGTGCGTAGTGGCCGAGGCCGAGATCGCGCTGGTCTCGCGCGACCTGGGCTGGCCCGCCAAGGATCTCGATGCGGCACGGGCGACGCTGGCGGCGCACGGCGACAAGGCCAACGCGGCCCATGCCGCGCATCTCCAGGCCCGGCGCCTGCTGCTGGTGGGGCAGCTGCACGCCGCCGAGCAGGCGC
>JAQGMU010000637.1 GCA_028292195.1 Ramlibacter sp.
CTTTCACGACATCCCCGAACACATGGGCAACGAGGCCGTGCAGACCTGGCAGAGCAACGGTCCCTTCGGCGCGAAGGGCCTCGGCGAGAGCGGTTGCTTCGGCGTTTCCTCCGCGGTGGCCGAGGCGATAGCGGACGCCGTCGGCGTGCGCATCACCAGCCTGCCGATCACCGCAGAAGCCGTCTGGCGCGCGATGTCACTGGCCCGATCATGAGCACCACTTCCACACTCCTTCAATTCCGGCTCAACGGCGAGCCCGTCTCCACGCAGGTCGAGGCCTACGAAACCCTCCTGGAGGTCACGCGCACGCGCTGCGGGCTGGTGGGCGCGCGCGAGAGCTGCGGCCAGGGCCTGTGCGGCTGCTGCGCGATCGTCGTCAACGGCGAAACGGTCACCGGCTGCATCTTTCCCGCGATGCACGCCGAGGGTTGCGACGTGGCCACGATCGAGGGCGTCGCGCAGGACGGCAAGCTCGACGCGGTGCAGCAGGCCTTCATCGATTGCGGAGCCTTCCAGTGCGGCTTCTGCACGTCCGGCTTCATCCTCATGAGCCGGCAGTTGCTCCATCGCAATCCCGATCCGACCGACGCCGAGATACGCAACTACCTCGCGGGCAATCTCTGCCGCTGCGGCGCGTACCCGGAAATCCTGGCGGCCGTGAAGCTGGCCGGCGAACGCATGCGCGCCGTCCGCTCGCAGGCCGCCCCCACCGACCCATTGGCACGATGACATCATGGAACTGACCGGCGAACGCCAACTGACCCTGCCGCGCGCCAGCGTGTGGCAGGCCCTCAACGATCCGGCCATCCTCAAGCGCTGCCTGCCGGGCTGCGAGAGCTTCGAGCCCGACGGCGACGACGCCTACAAGGTCAGCATGACCGCCGCGGTCGGCCCGATCCGCGCACGGTTTTCTGGCCGGCTTCGCCTGCTCGACCTGCGCCCGCAGGAGTCGTACTCGCTCACGTTCGAAGGCTCGGGCGGCGCCGCCGGTTTCGGCAAGGGCACGGCGCAGGTTGCGCTGACGGATGGCGAAGCCGGGCAGACGCGGCTCGGCTATAGCGTGAACGCGCAAGTGGGCGGCAAGCTCGCGCAGGTCGGCAACCGGCTGATCAACGGCGTCGCGATCAGGATGGCCGACGACTTTTTCAACCGGTTCTCGCGCGAGATCGCGCCGCAGGCTGCCGTGCATTCGCACGAAGCGCGTGCCGATGCGGCGACGCGAAGGATCTCGCCCCCGACGGCGCCTTCCGCCGCGCCCCAGCCCTTGCAAGTGCGGGGCAGCTGGACCACAGTCATCCCGGTGCTCGCCGCCGCCGTCTCGGTGCTGGGCGCCGCGGTGTCGGTGCTCGCCGCCGCTTTTCTCTTACTGGGCCACTGACATGCAATTCATTTCCGCAGCCGGCCTCGCGCCGCCCCAAGGCCACTACTCACCGGCGGTTCGCGCCGGCGGCCTCGTGTTTCTCTCCGGCATGCTGGCCAATGCACCGGCGGCGGGCGAGCCCGACAGCTTCGAGCGCGAGGTGCGTGCCGTGTTCGAGCAGTGCCGCCACGTGCTCGCCGCAGCGGACTGCGGCCTGGAAGATGTGGTGCAGTGCACGGCGTACATCGTGGGCATCGGCAACTGGCCGATTTTCAATGGCATCTACAAGGACATCTTCGGCGACCACAAGCCGGCGCGGGCCGTGGTGCCGGTTCCCGAGCTGCACTACGGCCGCCTGGTCGAGGTGCAACTGGTCGCCGCCGCGCGTTCATGACGCCGCTTCATCCCGTGCATTCCATTGGAGACGACAACATGCAGACGAGACAACGCCCCCCATCCATCACGCAAGCGCGAAGCCTGCTTGCGACAGCCTTTCTGTTCCTCGCGGCGGCGAGCGTGCAGGCCGCGGGCTATCCCGATCGCCCGGTGAAGGTGGTCCTGCCGTTCGCGCCGGGGACCGTCACCGACACCGTGACGCGCGTGATGACCGACCGCCTTTCGCAGCGGCTCGGCCAGCCCTTCGTCGTGGACAACCGCCCCGGCGGCAACGGCGCGATCGGCGCGTCTCATGTGGCGCACGCAGCGTCCGACGGCTACACCATCCTCTTCACGACCAACACCACCCATTCGGTGATCGCCAACCTCATGAAGAAGGTGCCCTACGACCCGCAGCGCGACTTCACGCCGGTCGCGAAGCTCGCGGGCCTGCCCTCGATGGTCATCGTCGGCCCCGCGCTGGCGGTGAATTCCATCCAGGAGTTCGTGGCCCAGGCCAAGGCCAGTCCCGGCAAGATACGTTATGGATTCGGCAATTCGAGCGGCCAGATCGGCGGCGAGAACCTGCGCCGCGCGATCGGCGCCGAAATGATCGCGGTCCCGTACAAGGGCAACCCGCAGGGCGTGCAGGACCTCCTGGGCGGCCACCTGGAGGCCATGGTGGTGGACATCACGACCGGCCTCGTTGCCCTTCAGTCCGGCAAGGCGCGGGCGCTGGCCGTGCTGACGGACAAGCGCGTGGACATCCTGCCCAACGTGCCCACGCTCAACGAAGTCATCGGGCCCGGCAACGACGCCGTGGGGTGGTTCGGCGTGTTCGGTCCGGCGGGCATGCCGCCCGACGTTGTCGCGGTGCTGGCTCGCGAGATGAAGGCCGTGATGGAAGACCCCGCGGT
>JAQGMU010000245.1 GCA_028292195.1 Ramlibacter sp.
CCGCCGCGCCATCCGCACCCGCGCCCGCCATCGCAGCGCAGCGCCTGGCGCAGCCCTCGTTCGCCCCGCAGGACAGCGCCCAGCTGCCCCAGCCCTCGGCCGTCGTCACCGCCGGCGTGGTCGATGACAACGCCGACTTCAGCGCCTACCTGGCGTTCCGCGACCGCACGCGGGTCGAGCACCGCCCGGTCGACGTGCGCGAACGCTACCTGCTGGAAGTGAAGGATGCGCGCGGCCGGCCGGTCGGCGACGCCGAGGTCGCGGTGCAAGGCGCCAGCGGCTATGCGCTGTGGGCCCGCACCGATGCCGGCGGGCGCGCCTGGCTGCACCCGGACGCCTTCGACCCGCTGCGCTCGCCGCAGTACGAGGTGGTGGCCCGCAAGGATGGCCGGCTCGCTTCCGCCCGCCTGAACCGTGGCCAGAAGAGCGCCGTCGAAGTGGTGCTGGACACCCGCCCGGCGCGCGCCCGGGCCCGCCTCGACCTGGTGTTCCTGGTCGACGCCACCGGCTCCATGGGCGACGAGATCGACAAGCTCAAGGCGACGTTGCGCACCATCACGGCCGAGGTCGCACGGTTGCCCAGCCGCCCGGACATCTGCCTGGGCCTGGTGGCCTACCGCGACCACGGCGACGCCTTCGTGCTGCGCAGCCACGATCTCACCAACGACGTGGGCGGCTTCCTGCGCGACGCCCTGAACCCGCTGCAGGCCGGCGGCGGCGGCGACTACCCGGAGGCGATGAACGAGGCGCTGCACGAGACCGTGCACCAGCTCAGCTGGCGCGGCGACGGCGCCACCCGGCTCGTGGTGCTGCTGGCCGACGCGCCGCCGCACCTGGACTACGGCGCGCCCTACTACGACGAAGCGATGGCAGCGGCGCTCGGCAAGGGCATCAAGGTGTTCGGCGTCGGCGCCAGCGGGCTGGACCGCCAGGGCGAATACATCCAGCGCCAGATCGCCCAGTACACCGGCGGCAAATTCGTGTTCCTGACCTACCAGGACGCCCGCCACCCCGGCAGCGGGCCGGGCCGGGAGACCGTGCACGATGTGCAGAACTATTCGGTGGAAACGCTGGACCGGCTGGTCGTCCGGCTGGTGACCGAAGAACTCGCCAAGGCCGAGACCCGCGGCAGCTAGCGGCCCCCAGGCTTTGCTACAATGGAGGGCTTGGCGCTTTAGCTCAGCCGGTTAGAGCGACGGAATCATAATCCGCAGGTCCGGGGTTCGAATCCCTGAAGCGCCACCAGTCATTCGGGCCAGAGCACCATCACCAGCTGGGCCAGCCGGGCGCCGCCTTTGACGACCTGGTCGCGCTGCGTCGGGCTCTTGACCTCGGCGTTGTAGCCAGCCGGCAGCGTGATCGCATGCTGGTGGCTGGTGTTCTCCGGTGAGTAGAGCAAGCCCCCGTAGGCGACCGCTCCCAGCTTCAGGCTTTCGGTGGCCCATGCCGTCGCCCAACCGGAAACCTCCCCTTCGGTCGCCAGGACTTCGCGGGCCTTGCTGAGGACCGCCGCGCTGGGCTGGTCCTGGATTCCGGCGCCGGCGACGTTGTCCCAGTCGCCATGAAGCTTCAGCGGCTTGGGTGCGTACTTTGCGCCGGCAGGATGGCTCACCTTGATCAGCAGGTCATTGCCTCCATGCGTTTCGGTCCGCGGATCGAAAGTGCCCTCGTCCGGGTCGATCACATTTCCCTTGGCGTCCACGTAGACCGCCGCCACATGCAGGGGCTGGTGGATGTCGCCCACGTAGTGCGCGAGCAGCCGCAAGGCTTCCCTCTTGCCGGCGATCCTGAACGGCGCCGGTGGCTCGCGGTCCTGCAGCACCGCAAGGGCGGCGTTGATGGCGGCAACGACATCCTGCTCACTCGTGCCGACGGACCCCCTGCGGTACTCCGCCCGCTGTATCGCCACGTCGGTGTAGTGGTACTGCTTGTGGCAAGGCTCGGTGTTGTGCGGCGACGTGCAGTTGTCGTGATTGCGCCGCACGAATGCTTCCATCTGCCGCTCGCTGGCCGGGTTCTCGTAGATGGCGCACTCCTGGTAGTGCCCGCTGCCTTCGTATTTGAAGGTGCTCGTGCTGACCCCCTTGGCGCAGTCCGCCCATACCGAAGCGGTCCGCAGGTTGCTGCCGAGGATCTTTCGCACCTGCGTGGCCGCGGGGGTGCCGGCGATCAGCCGGTCGGCGATGGTGCCCACGGCCATGTGCCCCGCGGCGCCCCAGGCGAAGGCCTGCGCGCCCGTGAGGAGCAGTCCTGCCGCAACGCTGTTGGCTACATGCTGGTTCATGCGGTCCCCCGATCCCGGCCCATTGCCTCCGTCAGGCTACAAGGATGGGCGCCACGGTGCATCATCCGCCCGGGCTAAAGCCCTTTCGCGGTCCCTGGATACGCGCAGGGAGAACCGGAACCCTTAGCGCTTCCTGACGCTTTACGCCACCTTGGCAGAGGTAGGTGTGTTGGCGCACAGACGATGCCTGCGCCCTTGCCTACCTTAGGGCGGTGCACCTGTCGCAACCCAACTTCACCGCCCTCGCCAAGGCGCGGCCACCCACTCCTCCTCACGGGACGGAGGCATACATGCCTGCCGGCCAGCGCTCAGGCTCCCACGCGGAAAGCGTATGGCCGTACCTCGAGGAAACGCGCCAGCCGCGGGCGGAAGAGGCTGAAGTCGCGCCGCCCGCAAAACCGCCGGTCGCGCGTTCCGCATCGTGGGGGCAGAGGCTGCTAGCCTGCCTGCGAGGCGACAGGGAGCTTACATGATGGAAACGATGGCAATCCGGGAACTGGACGACGCGGGGCGCCGCGGCGTGACGACGGCGGCTGCGCTGGCCAACGAGCAGCTGAAATACGCCTGGTCGATCGCGCAGAGCTTCGCGCCTCGCGGCCACGAAGCGGACCCGATTCTGGTCGCCGCCCTGGTGCAGGCGATCGCGACCAACTACGCAGCGGTGAAGTAAGCCGGCGCTAGGGCCAGGCCGCATTGCGGCACGCCATGAAGTGCGTGCCGCGCTCCGGCAGGTAGGCCTGGACGGCTTCCACCTGCGGCAAGGGCGCTTGCGGCGGGTCGCAGGCCACGCTCTGGCCCGGGCCGAGCACGACGGGTGTGCCGGGCTGTACCGTGCAGGTGATGACGCGGTCCAACCCGCTCCACGCATCGCAGATCGCATATTTGCGCCGGTAGGCTTCCCTGGTCTCCACGGGCGGCTCCAGCGACCACCAGACCCCGAATTCGCTGAACGGCCTGGTGGAATCCCACAGGCGGTAGACGGTCGCGGGCGCGCTCACGACGTAAGTCCTGCCGTCGCAAAGCTTGCCCGCGCCCGGCGGCGCCGTGGCCTGGGCCAGCAGCGCCGGGTCGCTTCGCTCGCGCAGTTCGCCGACCGCCGGCACGGTGCCGCGGCAATCCGCGGTGAATGGGGCGGGCGGTGCGGCACAGCCGCCAAGCGCGAATGCGGCGGCCGCGGCGAGTTGGAAGCCACGAAATCCGCGCATTCGTTCATGGTAGGCGAAGCTTCGGCGGGGTCCTTCGGCCTCTTCCTTAAGCGGCCGGCTGAACGGGATTCCCCGCCTTCCCCACCGCCGAGCCGGGCGGCAGACTGGCCTTCCCACGCAACCGGAGTGCCAAGTGATCCTTGCAAAGACAACCGCCGGCCAGCAGGCGCTGAAGGACCGCTCGCTTCCCCTCAGCCTGCGCCAGCGCGCCGCCCTCATCCTGGTCGACGGCAAGCGCAGCGTGGAGAAGATCCTGCAAGCCACCGAAGCCGCCGCCGAGGACATCGCGTACCTGCGCTCGCTGCAGCTGGTGCACCTGGCGGGCACGCTGCAAGCCAGCGCGGCAAACGAAGCCGTGGTCGCACCCCAGGCACTCAGCGCACAGCAACGCCATGCCGCTGCCTACCCGATCGCCGCGCGCCTGACCGGCGACCTCGGCCCGAGCGGCTTCCGGCTCCACCTCGCGGTGGAAGGCGCCAGCAGTTACGAAGACCTGGTGGCCCTGGCGCCGTCGATCCTGGAAGCCGTGGGCGTCGAGAAGTTCAAGCCGCTGCACCGGGCGCTGCACCCGGCACGCTGAGGACGCGTTTCAGCGTGCCAGCAGGTCGAGCGCCAGGTCGCCTTCCCAGCCGGGACGCGAGACGTAGCTGCGGCACCAGCCGGCCCCGGTCACCGTGATCCAGGCCATCGCGTCGCCCTGCGGGCCGTCCTCCAACTCCTGCCGGGACGCGCACACCGCCGGCAGCTTGACGCCCGCCTGCCGCAGCGCGCCCAGCAAGGCGTGCTGCTCACCACGGGGCAGGGCAAGGAAGGGGATCTGCTTCATGTTTGCGTCGAGGTCGAGTCGGTCTGCCCGCAGGTTAGCTTTGGGCACTGGCAGCTCTATGTCAGCCAGGTAAACGGGGCGTCCGCCGGGGCACGCCGCAGCGGCGGACGGGACTATTTCCCGGTTTCGGCCCCGCCGGGGCCCTCGGGTATCATTGCGCGACACCATTGCGCAACGCCCGCGTTGACACCTCAGGCACTGTCTTGCACAGTGCCTTTTGTTTTGTCCTCACAGCCTCTGGCTCTACACCATGAACCGCTGGATCCGAACCGCCCTCGTGGGCCTCTCCCTGGCCACCGCCGCCCTGGCGGCCACCGCCCAGGGCATCGCGCGCGACGCCCCCAGGGACGTGAAGCCGGGCATCATGGCCGTGAGCGCCACGCCGCCCATCATCACCATGGACGGCCGCGCCGACCGGCTCTCGCCCGGCGCCCGCGTGCGCGACCTGAACAACATGCTGGTGCTCTCCGGCGCGCTGGCCAACAAGACCGTGTACACCGTCTACAAGCGCGACAGCGCGGGCATGGTGCACGAGGTCTGGCTGCTGACCGAGGCCGAATACGAAAAACTCGGCGGTGTCAGCACCGGCGACCCGGCGGGCTACAAGCGCTTCATCGAGCTCTTGAACCTGATCTGGTCGGCGCGCATGCTGCTGCTGCGGTGAGCCGGCGATGAGCGAAACCACACGCAAGGTCTTCATCAAGACCTTCGGCTGCCAGATGAACGAGTACGACTCGGCCAAGATGGCGGACGTGATGCACGCGGCCGAAGGCTACGAGCAGACGTCCGATCCGGAGCAAGCCGACCTGATCCTGTTCAACACCTGTTCGGTGCGCGAGAAGGCGCAGGAGAAGGTGTTCTCCGACCTCGGGCGCGTCAAGCACCTGAAGAAAAAGGGCGTGCTGATCGGCGTGGGCGGCTGCGTCGCCAGCCAGGAAGGCGCGGCCATCATCGAGCGCGCGCCCTACGTCGACGTGGTGTTCGGCCCGCAGACGCTGCACCGCCTGCCGCAGCTGCTGGCCGCGCGCCAGCTGCAGCAAAGGCCGCAGGTCGACATCAGCTTTCCCGAGATCGAGAAGTTCGACCACCTGCCACCGGCCCGGGTGGACGGCGCCTCGGCCTTCGTCAGCATCATGGAAGGCTGCTCCAAGTACTGCAGCTACTGCGTGGTGCCCTACACGCGCGGCGAGGAAGTGTCGCGCCCCTTCGACGACGTGCTGACCGAGGTGGCCGGGCTGGCCGACCAGGGCGTCAAGGAAGTGACGCTGCTCGGGCAGAACGTCAACGCCTACCGCGGCAAGATGGGCGACACCGCGGACATCGCCGACTTCGCACTGCTGATCGAGTACGTGGCGGAGATCCCCGGCATCCAGCGCATCCGCTACACCACCAGCCACCCGAACGAGTTCACCCAGCGCCTGGTCGAGGTCTATGGCAAGGTGCCGCAGCTGGTGAACCACCTGCACCTGCCGGTGCAGCATGGCAGCGACCGCATCCTGATGGCCATGAAGCGCGGCTACACCGCCATGGAATACAAGAGCACCGTGCGCAAGCTGCGGGCGGTGCGGCCCGGCCTTTCGCTTTCCACCGACTTCATCGTCGGCTTCCCGGGCGAGACCGAGGAAGACTTCGCGAAGATGATGAAGCTGGTGGCCGACGTCGGCTACGACGCCAGCTTCTCCTTCATCTTCAGCCCGCGCCCCGGCACGCCGGCGGCGGCGCTGCACGACGAGACGCCGCACGCGGTGAAACTCAAGCGCCTGCAGCAGCTGCAGGAAGTGCTGGAGCAGAACGTGCAGCGGATCAGCGCCAGCCGGGTCGGCACCGTGCAGAAGATCCTGGTGGAAGGGCCGTCGCGCAAGGACAAGAGCGAGCTGATGGGCCGCACCGAGTGCAACCGCATCGTCAACTTCGCCGGGCCGGCGCGGCTGGTGGGCGAGATGGTGGACGTGACCATCACGGAGGCGCTGCCGCATTCGCTGCGGGCGGAGGTGGTGGTCAAGGACGTCACCCTCGCATAGGCTGGGCTGGGCGCGCAGCCGCACGCCAACGCTGGGGTCGCTGCGCGAACCCAGCCTACAGTCCGGGCGAGCCTAGAAAGGCATCTTCGGCATTCCCTTGCCGCCGCCCATGCGCTTCAGCATCTTCATCATGCCGGCGCCCCGCATCTTCTTCATCATCGTCTGCATCTGGTCGAATTCGTTGAGCAGGCGGTTCACTTCCTGAACCTGGACGCCGGCGCCGGCGGCGATGCGGCGCTTGCGGGTGGCCTTGATGATGTCGGGCTTGCGGCGCTCCAGCTTGGTCATGCTGGAGATGATCCCTTCCTTGCGGCGGATGTCGCGCTCGGCCTTGTCCATGTCGACCGCGCCGGCCTTGGCCTGCATCTGGGCCGGCATCTTGTCCATCAGGTTCTGCAGGCCGCCCATGCTCTTCATCTGCTGCAGCTGCATCAGGAAGTCGTTGAGGTCGAAGCCCTCGCCGCTCTTCATCTTGGCGGCCAGCTTCTGCGCCGATTCCATGTCGACGCCGGCCTGCACCTGCTCCACCAGCGCGACGATGTCGCCCATGCCCAGGATCCGGCCGGCATGGCGGTCGGCGTCGAACACTTCCAGGCCGTCGATCTTCTCGCTCACGCCCGCGAACTTGATCGGCGCGCCGGTCACCTGCCGCACCGATAGCGCCGCGCCGCCGCGCGAGTCGCCGTCCAGCTTGGTCAGCACGATGCCGGTCAGCGGCAGGGCCTCCTTGAAGGCCCGGGCGGTGTTGATCGCGTCCTGGCCCTGCATGGCGTCGACCACGAACAGCGTTTCCACCGGGTTCAGCACCGCGTGCAGTTCCTTGATCTCGCGCATCAGCGCCTCGTCGATCGCCAGCCGGCCGGCGGTGTCGACCAGCAGCACGTCGAAAAAGTGCTTGCGGGCGTAGTCGATGGCGGCGCGGGCGATGTCGACCGGCTTCTGGTCCGGCGTGGACGGGAACCACTCGGCGCCGGCCTGCTTGGTCACCGTCTTCAGCTGCTCGATGGCGGCCGGGCGGTAGACGTCGCCGGACACC
>JAQGMU010000002.1 GCA_028292195.1 Ramlibacter sp.
ACTGCAGCGGGAAGCCAGCGCCATGAGCAACCTGCTGGTGGCGCTGGGCGTGCGGCGCGGCGACCGCGTGGCCATCGTGATGCCGCAGCGCTTCGAGACCGCCATTGCCTACATGGCAGTGCTGCAACTGGGGGCGGTGGCGATGCCTTTGTCGATGCTGTTCGGCCCGGAGGCGCTGGAGTACCGGCTGCAGGACAGCGAGGCGGTGCTGGCGCTCTGCGACGAAAGCTCGATCGCCAACGTGGCGCAGGTGCGGGCGCAGTGCCCGCTGCTGCGGGGGGTGATCGGCGTTGGCGGCGCGGCCGCTTCTGCGGATCTCGGCTGGGAAGCGGAGCGCAAGGCGCTGGCGACGCAGTTCGCGCCCGTGGCCACGCATGCGGACGACGGCGCGGTGCTGATCTACACCAGCGGGACGACCGGGCCGCCGAAGGGGGCGCTGATTCCGCATCGGGCGCTGATCGGGAACCTGAGTGGGTTCGTGTGCAGCCAGAACTGGTTCGGGTTCGGCCCTCACCCCAGCCCTCTCCCGCAGGCGGGAGAGGGAGCAAGACAGAGAGGGGCGGGGGTGAGGGCAGCAGCGCCGGACAGCGAAGCGATCTTCTGGTCCCCCGCCGACTGGGCCTGGACCGGCGGCCTGATGGACGCCTTGCTTCCCACCCTCTACTTCGGCCGGACCATCGTCGGCTACAACGGCCGCTTCAGTCCCGAGCTCGCGTTCCAGCTGCTGCAGGAGCAAGGCGTCACCCACACCTTCCTGTTTCCGACCGCGCTGAAGGCGATGATGAAGGCCTTCCCGCGGCCGCGCGAACAGTTCGATCTGCAACTGCAGGCGATCATGAGCGCCGGCGAGGCGGTCGGCGATGCCGTGTTCGCCTACTGCCGCGAGCAACTGGGCGTGGTGGTGAACGAAATGTTCGGCCAGACCGAAATCAATTACGTGGTGGGCAACTGCGCCATGAACGGCGCCACCGATGGCGGCGTGGGCTGGCCGGCGCGGGCCGGCAGCATGGGACGGCCCTATCCGGGCCACCGGGTGGCCGTCATCGACGACGAGGGCGGCGAATGCCCGCCGGGCGTGCCGGGCGACGTCGCCGTGAGCCGCCACGACGTGCACGGCGACCCGGACCCGATCTTCTTCCTCGGCTACTGGAAGAACGAGGAGGCGACGCGGCGCAAGTTCAGCGGCGACTGGTGCCGCACCGGCGACCTGGCCACCCGCGACGAGGACGGCTACCTCTGGTACCAGGGCCGGGCCGACGACGTCTTCAAGGCCGCCGGCTACCGCATCGGCCCGAGCGAGATCGAGAACTGCCTGGTCAAGCACCCGGCGGTGGCGAATGCGGCCGTGGTGCCAAAGCCAGACTCCGAGCGCGGCGCGCTGGTGAAGGCCTACGTGGTGCTGGCGCCGCAGGTGCTGGAGGCGCGCGCGGCCAGCACCCGCGGCGCCGGCGTCTTCGACGCCGAGCTGGTGGCCGAATTGCAGCTGCACGTGAAGGGCAAGCTGGCGCCCTACGAATACCCGAAGGAGATCGAGTTCATCGAGGCCCTGCCCATGACCACCACCGGCAAGGTGCAGCGGCGCGTGCTGCGGCTGCAGGAAGAGGCGCGCGCGCGGGGCCCGCATGGCTGAATCGCACCACATCGTCCAGCTGTGGCCGGCGCTACGGGCGCGGCCCCGGCTGCTCGGCGCCATCGCCTTCGGCATAGCCGTCTACGCTGTCGCGCGCCTGTTCGGCGACGCCCAGCCGGCGGCCTGTGCCCTGGTCGGCTGGAACGCCGGCGCGCTGCTGTTCCTGGCGTTGGCCTGGCACACCACGCGCGGCGCCGACTCCGGGGCCATTCGCCAGCGGGCCGAAGCCCAGGACGAGGGCAAGGTGGCGATCCTGGCCCTGGTCGTGTTCTCCGCCGTCGCCATCGTGCTGGCGGTGGGCACCCAGCTGGCGCAGGCCAAGCAGCTGGACGAAGCCGAGCGCTTGTGGCACCTGCTGCTGGCGGTGGTGACCGTGTTCACGTCCTGGCTGTTCACCCAGGTGCTGTTCGCCCTGCACTATGCGCACGACTTCTACCTGGTGCGGCTGCGCGGCGGCAGCGATCCGCTGCAGTTTCCCGGGACGCCCGATCCGACCTATGGCGATTTTTTCCACTTCGCCTGCGTGATCGGCACCTCCGCCCAGACCGCCGACATCACCTTCATGGGCTCGGCAATGCGCACGGTAGGCACGGTGCACTGCATCGTCGCCTTCTTCTTCAACGCCAGCCTGATCGCGCTGTCGATCAACGTGGCGGCCAGTTCGCTGGTCTGAGCCGGCGTGATTTTGTTCCGCACGCCTGGCCGCTGCGCGTAGGACCGAACCGTCCTGCACCCGCAGCGCTGTCCCGCTTGCGGCAGCCGGCGGCGGCCGTACCCTGCGCGCATGCCGTTCAACGTCACCCAGCGCCAGGTCATCGTCTTCACTGCAGGCATCACGCTGGGGGTGGCGGCGGCCTGGGCCGTTTTCGGCTGGCATTCCGGCGGCGGTGAACCCGTCGCGCATGCAACGGTTCCCGCACCCGTCGCCAAGGCCGGCAAGGCCGCGCCTACGGCCGTAGCTGTCGCGGTGGGCGCCTGCGCGTTCACGCCCGTGGTGGCCACGGCCGCCGGCGACGACGGCCGGGTGCAGATCCAGCCCGAGCTGTCCGGCCGCAGCGGCAAGGATGTGGATGCCTGGATCCTGGACGGCAAGGAAGCCGTGGCTGCCGGCCGGCAGCGGGATGCCGAGTCCGACTTCCTGATGGCCTGCCGCGCCGCCGAGAAGCTGGGCGACAGCGGCGCCATGCCGCAAGCCGAGGCCATGTACCACCTGGGCCGCCACTACGCCGGCCTGGCCGGCGCGGCGTCCGAACCACGCAGCGGCGAGCTCTGGCGCCGCGCGGAAGGCCTGTTCGCGGCCAGCCTGCAAGCCTACAGCGCGCGCTATGGCGAGAGCAGCGACAAGACCCGGTTTGCCACGAAGGGCCTGGTTGAGGCGCGGGAGCACACTGGAGGCGGACCGACCGTTGCAGCGGCTGCCGTGCCGTCCCGGCCGGCGGTGGCGAAGCCTGCCAAGGCTGCGCTGGCCAAGGCAGAGCCGCCGAAGGAACTGGCACCGGCACCGGCACCGGCAGCCGCGGTGAAAGAGCCTGTCGTGAAGCCCGCCGCACCCAGGCAGCCGGAGCCCGCCGTTGCCGCCGCTGCGCCGGCTCCGCTCAAGATCCCCGAGGCCAAGGTCGCTGTCGTGATGCCCTGGCCGCGGCCGGCCGTGCAGGACGCCGAAGAGTCCGCCGTGATGGAGCCGCCCGCCAGGGCTGTCGGCAACGCCATCGGCAGCGCGACGGGCGACGCGCACGACAGCGGGGCGGCCGCGCAATAGCGCCCGGGCGTGCTTCCACCGTTGGTCTGACGGCAGGTTCGTCCACCATCCGGATGACGGTCGCGCCTTGACGCGGCGCGTCCGCGGTTCAATCATTCGTGAGCAGCCGGACACGTCGCGTCCGGCGTCCTTGGGGGCCGGCGGCCCTGGCGAGGAGGAAGCCATGCTCTCGATCACACCCGGACAGGAAGAGGCGCTGCGGCGCCGGCAGGCCGCGCAGTTCCGCACGCGCGCGGCCGAGTACCTCAGCGAACGCTACGGCCGCGACCGGCTGCCGCCCGAACTCGACTGGCCCCAGTTCGTGGTGGCCGGCACCCGGCTCGGCAACCGCAAGGGGATCCACTCCGAGTTCGGTGTCCTCACCCTGTGCGAACTGGCGCTGGTTCACGGCTTCGCCTTCCATGTCCAGTCCCCTTGGGCCGCGGACATCCTGGACGCTTCGGATGCGCAGGAGCCGGAGAAGGTCGAGCGCCTGCGGGATCACCTGCCGTCCACGACCGGCGCCGGTCGCTGACGTTCAGGCGTACTTCACCTGGCAGTTCTCGCAGAAGAAGCTGCGCCGCTGCGTGCGGCCCAGGTGCCCCTTGCTGAAGGGAATCTGGCAGCGCGGGCAGGTGCGCTTGGTATGCGCAAGCCAGTGCTTGCGCAGCACGTACTGCTTCTTCCACTCGTAGAAATCGAAGCTGTACTGGCGCGCCTGGTCGACCAGTTCGCGCAGCTTGGGCGCCGGCAGTGCGCCGATGGTGGAGAGCGGGTGCACGCGGATGCGGAACAGCACTTCGTTCTTGATGATGTTGCCGACGCCGGCGAAGATGTCCTGGTCCAGCAGCGCATCGCAGACCAGCATGTTCGGCGCCGAACGCAGCCGCTTGCGCGCGAGCAGCGGGTCCCACAGCGGCGACATGACGTCGGCCCACCAGTCGTAGGCCAGGTCCAGCGGCATGTCGATGAAGCGCACCGAGCAGGCGTAGAGATTCAGCTCGCCGATGTCGAAACCGAGCGACAGCCGCGGCTCGGCCCAGCTCTTGCGCTCGTCGATGCGGTAGCTGCCGAACAGCATGAAGTGCACGCGCAGGGTGAAGTCCGGCAGCTCCAGCAGGAACTGCTTGCCCCAGCTGCGCAGCGCCACCACCGGCTGGTCGAGAAGCCGCTCCTTCTCGATGGTGGTGTTGCCGGCCACGCGCGTGATGGTCTGGCCGGCGAAGGCGGCGGCCTCTTCCTTGAGAATGACGATCGAGGGGCCTTCAGGCATGGTTCGTACTATGCTCGACGGCTTCCCTTTCATACCAACGCTGTAACGCCATGCAAAAAATCCAGCTCGGCCAGAGCGAGCTCCGCGTCACCCCCATCTGCCTGGGCACCATGACCTTCGGCGAGCAGGTCGCCGAAGCCGATTCCCATGCCATCCTCGACCGCGCCATCGCGCGCGAGCTGAACTTTATCGACACCGCGGAGATGTATTCGGTGCCGGCGCGCAAGGAGACCTTCGGCGCCACCGAGACCATCATCGGCAACTGGCTGGCCGCCCGGCCCGGCATGCGCCAGAAGATCGTGCTGGCCACCAAGGTGGCCGGCCCCGCGCGCGGCATGCCCTGGTTGCGCGAAGGCGCCGGCATGAGCGGCGACGACATCATCGCGTCCTGCGAAGGCTCGCTGCGGCGCCTGAAGACGGACGTGATCGACCTGTACCAGATCCACTGGCCCGAGCGCAACGTGCCGGCCTTCGGCGCCATGTACTACGACCCCACGCAGGAGCGCACCAAGACCTCGATCCACGACCAGCTGGTGGCGCTGGGCAAGCTGGTGCAGCAGGGCAAGGTGCGGGCCATCGGCCTGTCGAACGAGACGCCTTATGGCGTTCACGAATTCGTCCGCGTGGCGGAGCAGTACGACCTGCCGCGCATCGCCACCGTGCAGAACCCCTACTGCCTCATCAACCGGTCGCTGGAAAACGGCCTGGACGAAACCATGCAGCGGCTGGGCGTGTCGCTGATTCCGTATTCGCCGCTGGGTTTCGGCCTGCTGACCGGCAAGTACGACGAGAGCGGTACCGAGGGCCCCAATGCGCCCCAGGGTGCGCGCATCGCCAAGTTCGAAACCGTGCGCAAGCAGCGCTGGGGCCGGCCGGAGGCGCTGGCCGCCGCGCGCCGCTACAACGCGCTGGCGCGCGCCAATGGCCTGACGCCGACGCGGATGGCGCTGGCCTGGTGCTACACCAAGTGGCAGGTGGCCAGCACGATCATCGGCGTCACGACGGTGGCGCAGCTGGACGAGGACCTCGATGCCTGGGGCACCAGGCTGTCGCCGGAGCTGTTGAAGGAGATCGACAAGATCCGTTGGGAGATGCGGGACCCGGCGGTGTGAGGGGCCACGTCAGCGAGACCCCCGCCACCGCCTTCCTGAGGGCGAACGGCGTTGCCTTCACCGAGCATCCCTACGACTACCTGGAGCACGGCGGCGCGCAGCACAGCGCGCAGGTGCTCGGCTTCGACCCGTTCACGGTAGTGAAGACGCTGGTGATGGAGGATGAGAAGGCGCGGCCTTTGATCGTGCTGATGCACGGCAACCGCAAGGTCTCCACCAAGAACCTGGCGCGCCAGATCGGCGCCAAGTCGGTCGAACCCTGCAGGCCGGAAGTGGCGAACCGCCACAGCGGCTACCTGGTGGGCGGCACCTCGCCGTTCGCTACGCGCAAGGAGATGCCGGTGTACGTCGAGCAGAGCATCCTGGAGTTGCCGCGGATCGTGCTGAATGGTGGGCGGCGGGGCTACCTGGTCGGCATTGAGCCGGAGGTCATCGTGAAGTTGCTGGGGGCGAAGGCGGTGAACTGCGCGCTGGAGGAATGAGCGCCGGGGAGCTGGGGTTCCTGCGTCACCCCAGCCTACGGGCGACTCCCTCTCCCTCTCCCGCTCGCGGGAGAGGGTTGGGGGGAGGGCGGCTGCGCTGGCACAATCAGCGCCGATGCAGACCGCCGCCCCGTTCCTCGCCGTCCTCGCCGCCTACCTGCTCGGCTCGCTGGCCTTTGCCGTCCTGGTGAGCCGGGTCATGGGTTTGAAGGACCCGCGCACGTTCGGCAGCGGGAACCCCGGCGCCACCAACGTGCTGCGCTCCGGCAGCAAGCCGGCCGCCGTGGTCACCTTGCTGCTCGATGCGCTCAAGGGCTTCGTGCCGGTGATGCTGGTCAAGGTCTATGGCGAAGCCTACGGCCTGGGCGACGGCACCGTGGCGATGGCGGGCCTGGCGGCCTTCCTCGGCCACCTGTACCCGGTGTTCTTCCGCTTCCAGGGCGGCAAGGGCGTGGCCACCTTCATCGGCGTGGTGTTCGGCATCCACTGGATCCTGGGCATCGCCACCGGCCTGACCTGGATGATCATCGCCTTCTTCTTCCGCTACTCCTCGCTGGCCTCGCTGATCGCCGCGATCTTCGCCCCCGTGTACTACCTGCTGGGCGACCGGATCGCCTGGTACGCGGAGAGGCCGATCGCTTTTGCGCTGTTCGCGATGGCGGCGCTGCTGGCGTGGCGGCACCGCGCCAACATCCAGCGGCTGCTGCGGGGCAAGGAATCCCGGCTGGGCTCCAGGAAGGCGTAGGGCGGGTGCGCGCGGCGACCCCTCCGGTAGTCGCCGCTAATATCGGGTGATGAAAGTCATCCGGTTAACGCGCTGGTCCGAGTTCGTCGCCCATGCGGATTCCCTGGAAGGCTGGGCCTTCCGGGGCCACGTGGCGCTGGAGTGGCCGCTGGTGCCTTCGCTCACGCGGCGGCTGCAGAAGTACTGCCCCGACGCGCGGCTGTGGCCGCTGCGGGAGGCGCGGGCGATGCGCATTTTCCGCCGCAAGGCCCATATCTACCTGCACGACCGGGCCGCGCTGGAGGACGACCTGCGCTGCCTGGCGCTGATGCAGCACCACGGCGCTTCCACGCGCCTGCTCGATTTCACCAAGTCGCCGTTCGTGGCGGCCTTCTTCGCGCTGGAAAACGCCAGCCGCGACGTCGCGGTGTTCGCCCTGAACACGCCGGCGCTGTGGCACAGCGCCCCCGCCTTCGATCCTTCGCTGACGCGCGCGAAGATCGACCCGCGGGTGGCGGGCAATTTCGACAGCTACTTCGCCCGCAACCAGCTGCCGGTGATCTGGTTCGGCGAGCCCTCCGAGATGGACAGCCGCCTGGTCGCCCAGTCCGGCCTGTTCGTGCTGCCCGGCTTGCTGGACAAGCCGCTGGACGCCATTCTCGACGGCTACGGTGGTTCGGAAAACCTGCTGACCCAGTTCGTGCTGCCGGCCACCATGCGCGAGGAAGCGATGCGCGCGCTGTACCGCATGAACGTCACCTACGCCACGCTGTTTCCCGATCTCGATGGCCTGGCGCGCTCGGTCAGCTACGAGCTGGAGGCGATCTGGGAGCGGCTGGTGGAGGACTACGAGCGGGCGCAGGAGGATCCAACGCTGCCGGGGGGTGTGGTCGAGGAATGACGCGGTGGGGTCGCCTGCGGCGAACCCACCCTACATGGCTAGCTGCGATTTTGTAGGGTGGGTTCGCCGCAGGCGA
>JAQGMU010000015.1 GCA_028292195.1 Ramlibacter sp.
TCGGTCTGCCAGTAGTTGTCGATGATGGGCACGCCCAGGCCGTCGCTGATCCAGCGCGCCGTCGGCTCGTCCAGGGGTTCGCCGGCCAGGAACAGCGCCTTCAGGCTGGACAGGTCGTATTTCTTCAGGAGGGCCGGATCGTGCTTCTTCAGCACCCGCACCGCGGTCGGCGCGCTGAACATCGCGCTCACCTTGTACTTCTCGACCAGGCTCCACCAGACGCCGGCGTCGGGCCGGATCGGCAGGCCCTCGTACATGATGGTCGCCATGCCGGCGATCAGCGGCCCGTAGACGATGTAGCTGTGGCCCACCACCCAGCCGATGTCGCTGGTGGAGAAGTAGGTTTCGCCCGGTTCGCCGAGGAAGATGTGCTTCATGCTGGCGGCCAGGGCCACCGCATAGCCGCCGACGTCGCGCTGCACGCCTTTCGGGCGGCCCGTGGTGCCGCTGGTGTAGATCGTGTAGCTGATGTCCGTGGCATCCAGCCAGGCGCACGGCACCTCGGTACTGGCGTGCTGCTGCGCCAACGCGGCCCAGTCGTGGTCGCGGCCCGCCACCTTGTCCAGGGGCGCCAGGTTGCGGTCGACCAGCAGCACCGCCTGCGGCTGGTGCGCCGCCAGCCGGATCGCCTCGTCCAGCAGCGGCTTGTACGCCACCACCTTGCCGCCGCGCGAACCGGCGTCGGCGCTGACGACGATGGCGGGGGCGAAATCGTCGATGCGCGAGGCCAGCGAGACCGAGGCGAAGCCGCCGAACACCACCGAATGGATGGCGCCGATGCGGGCGCAGGCCAGCATGGCGAAGGCGGCCTCCGCGATCATCGGCATGTAGATCAGCACCCGGCTGCCGCGGGTGGCGCCCAGCGACTGCAGCACCGCGGCCATCTTCTGCACCTCGTGATGCAGTTCGCGGAAGGTGTAGGTGCGCTCCTGGCTGGTCTCGCTGGAGACGTGGATCAGCGCCGGCTGGTCGGCCCGGTCCCGCAGGTGCCGGTCCACCGCGTTGTGGCACAGGTTGGTGGTGCCGCCGACGAACCAGCGCACGAAGGGAGGCTTGCTGGCGTCGCAGATCTGGCGTGGCGGCGTTTGCCAGGCTATCAGCTTCGCCTGCTCGGCCCAGAAGCCCTCGCGGTCCTCCAGCGAGCGGCGATGGAAGTCTGCGTACCGCATGGTGTCGTCTCCTATTTGAGCAGCGCCAGGACATCCTTGAAGCGGGGATGTTCCGCGTCGCGCAGCCATTCGAAAGCCACCATCTCGGTGGTCACCAGTTCGGCGCCGGCGCCGGCCAGGCGGTCGAAAGCGGCGTCGCGGTTGCGCTCGCTGCGCGAACTGCAGGCATCGGTCACCACCCACACCTCCAGCTCCTGCTCCAGCAGGCCCAGCGCCGTCTGGAGCAGGCAGACATGCGCCTCGCAGCCGGCCAGCACCAGGCTTTCGCGTCCCGGCTCCGGCGCCGGTGCCGCCTTCTGCAGGTGTCTGGGCAAGCTGCGGGCGTTGCCGCCCTGCCCCTTGGACACGGGCTTCAGCCGGGGCAGCAGCACTTCGGTGGCGTCGAACGCCATCTTGCTCACCACCCGCCCCGCCACCAGCGGCTGCAGTGCCTCCACCGTGCCGCCCAGGCCGGCTGGGTTCTCCTCGGTGGCCCACAGCGGCACCTGCAGCAGCCCGGCGATGCGCGCCAGCCGCACGGCGTTGGCCACCACGGCGTCGGCCTCGTGGATGGCGGGCATCAGGCCTTGCTGGTAGTCGACCAGCACGAGTTGGGAATCTTCAGCAGCCAGCAGCATGTGTTTGTCCTTTGTCCCGATTATTCCAGCGCAATTTAGGGAACAGGCTTAAGCTGCGCAACAGACCCCCGCTACACTCGGCAGCGCATTACCTATGTCCAGCCGCGCAGTTGCCTCCGATCTCCGTCCCATCCGGCTGCTCTGCGTCGAGGACAACCCCGATGACGTCGAGCTGATGAGCATTGCCCTGGAACGGGCAGACCCCTCTCGACGCTACGAGCTGCATCGTGTCGACAACGCCGCCAGCTTCGTCGAGGCCCTCCAGGGCAGCTACGACGTCATCCTGTGCGATTTCAACCTGCCCCGCTTCTCGCCCTACGCCGCGCTCCAGATCCTGGTGACGCGCCGCAGCGGCATCCCGCTGATCGTGCTGACGCGCGCCATCGGCGAGGAGGCGGCGGTGCACGTGCTGCGCTGCGGGGCCAAGGATTACCTGACCAAGGACAAGCTCGGCACCCTGCCCCAGATCATCGGCCGGGTGCTGGAGGAACGGCGCCGCGCCGAGGAGAAAGAGCGCGTCGACGCCGAGCTGCAGGCGGCGTACGCGCGGCTGAAGGAGCTGTCGGCGCGCTTCGTGCTGGCCCAGGAACGGGAACGTTCGCTGATCTCGCGCGAGCTGCACGACCAGCTCGGTCAGACGCTGACGGCGGTGGTGATCCACCTGCACGCGGCCGAACGCGCGCCGGAACCGGCGGCGTCCAGCAAGCACAGCGCCACCGCGGCGGAGCTGGTGAACGGCGCCCTGCAGCAGCTGAAGACGCTGTCGTTCTCGCTGCGCCCGGCGCAGCTGGACTTGCTGGGCCTGGTGCCCGCGGTGCAATCCGCCATGCAGCGCATCGCGGAGCCGGCGGGCCTGGACTGGGAGGTCACGACCCGCGGCGAGGAGCCCAAGATACTGGAGGAGAATGCGGCCGTGGCCGTGCGGCTGGTGCAGGAAGCCCTGACCAACACCGTGCGGCATGCCGATGCCTCGCGCGTGCGGGTGCGGCTGCGGTTCCTGCCCGACAAGCGCATCAGCGTGCTGATGCTTGACGACGGCACCGGCTTCGACAAGGCGGAAGTGCTCAACGGCCGCCAGAGCGAGCGGAACATCGGCCTGTACGGCATGATCGAACGAACGGAACTCGCCGGCGGGCGGCTGCACATTCGCACCGCGCCGGGCCGCGGGGTTGCCGTCCGCGCGGTGGTGTGAGGAGGAAAACAACGACATGATCCAGAACACGAACCCGGCCGGAGCCATTCGCGTCGTCCTTGCCGACGACCACGACCTGGTCCGCTCCGGCATCAAGGCCCTGCTGTCCACCGTGGACGGGGTGGAAGTCATCGCCGAGGCGCGCAACGGCAACGAGCTGCTGCAGCTGCTGGAAACGGTGAAGCCGGACGTGGTGATGACCGACATCTCCATGCCCGGCATGGACGGCATCACCGCCATCGCCGAAATCCACAGCCGCTACCCCGAAGTGCGGGTGGTGGTGCTGTCGATGTACGACACCGTCGATTTCGTCAAGCGCGCGGTGGCCAACGGCGCTTGCGGCTACCTGATGAAGGACGCGCCGCCCTTCGAGCTGGAACAGGCCCTGCGCAGCGTGATGGCCACGGGCAGCTACTTCAGCGCCGCCGTGGCGCAGCGCCTGTTGCAGCCCTCGGAGCCGACGGTGGACGACGAGCTGACGGTGCGCCAGGTCGAGATCCTGACGCTCATCGCCCAGGGCAAGTCGGCCAAGGAAATCGCCTTCGAGCTGGGGCTGAGCCCGAAGACCGTGGACGTGCACCGGGCGCGGATCATGGAGCGGCTGCGCCTGAACGACATCGCCAGCCTGACGCGCTATGCCGTGCGCAAGGGCCTGGTCAAGGCCTGACGCGCACCAGTTTCCCGTTGGATTCATCGGTGAGCAGATAGAGCCACCCGTCCGGCCCCTGCCGCACGTCGCGCACCCGCCCGATGCCTTCGAGCAGGTTGTATTCCCGCCGCACCTTGCCGCCGGCGAGTTCGATGCGGTCCAGGTAGCCGAACTTGAGCGAACCGACGAACAGGTTGCCCTGCCAGGCGGCGCCGTAGCGGTCGCTGGTGAGGAAGGCCATGCCCGAGGGCGCAATCGAAGGCACCCAGTAGTGCAGGGGCTGCTCCATGCCTGCCCTGGCCGTGATGCCCTCGCCGATGGGCCCGCCGCCGTAGTTCTCGCCATAGGTGATGACCGGCCAGCCGTAGTTGCGCCCTGGCTGCGGAGCGTTGATCTCGTCGCCGCCCTGCGGCCCGTGCTCGTGCATCCAGAAGCTGCCGTCCGGCGCCAGCGTGGCGCCCTGGGAGTTGCGGTGGCCATAGCTCCAGATCTCGGGCAGCGCGCCGGCGCGGCCCACGAACGGGTTGTCCCTGGGCACGCCGCCGTCCTTGTCCACGCGCACCACCTTGCCCAGGTGGTTGTCCAGCCGCTGCGCGTCCTCCTTGCGCGAGAAGCGCTCGCCCAGGGTCAGGAACAGGTTGCCGTCGCGCGCCTCGACGATGCGGCAGCCGAAATGGTTGTTGCTGGACACCTTGGGCTGCTGGCGGAAGATGACCCGCAGCTCCTCCAGCCGCCGGCCGTCCGCGGCCAGCCGCGCCCGCGCCATCGCAGTGCTGTTGCCGCCCGCACCCGGCTCGGAAAAGCAGAAGAACAAGGTCCGGTTCCGGGCAAAGCCAGAATCCAGCACCACGTCCAGCAATCCGCCCTGGCCGCGGGCCACCACCTCCGGCACGCCTTCCAGCGGCGGGCCCAGCCGGCCATCGGCCTCCACCACGCGCATGCGCCCCGGGCGTTCGGTGACCAGGTAACGGCCTTCCGGCAGGAAGGCGACGGCCCACGGATGCTCCAGGCCGCTGGCGACCGTCTCCGCCCGCACGGCCTGCGCTACCGCGAACCCGGCGTCGAAAGCTGAGACAATGAGGGTCGTGCAGAGCGCGGCCAGCCGGCGAAAGATTCGGTGCTGCGACATGTCGGATTCCAGGGAAAGCGGCGAAGACGCCATTGTTCCCGCCCTGGGCCCAGCCTGGGGTTTGGTTGGGAATCCGATACAAATCAAGAACTTGGAATGTTTTCTTCGCTTGACTTCTGGCATTGCCGGCGGTTAACCTCGGCCTCCATGAGGATATGGCTGAGTCTGATGCTGCTCGCAGCGGCAAGCGCCCATGCGGCACCACCGACGGCTGCCGAAGACGACGTGGGCCGCTTCATGGCCGAAAAACGGCTGGTCGAGCGGCTCGACCAGGTCCGCACGACGGTCAGCGAGAAGGTATCGAACGGCGCCAGCACCGTGGCCCTCAAGACTTCCGAATTGGTGTTCAACGCCATGGGCTTCCTGGGCATGCCCTACCGGCGCGGCGGCAGCAATGCCGACACCGGCTTCGACTGCAGTGGTTTCGTGCGGGCGATGTACCAGCAGACCGTCGGCCTGCTGCTGCCGCGGCGCGCCAACGAGCAGGCGGCCGCCACGCAGAAGATCGACCGCCAGGACCTGCAGCCCGGCGACCTGGTGTTCTTCAACACCATGAAGAAGACCTTCAGCCACGTGGGCATCTACGTCGGCGACAACAAATTCATCCATTCGCCCAAGCCCGGTGCCCAGGTGCGCGTGGAGGACATGGGCGTGGCTTACTGGAAGACCCGCTTCGATGGCGCCCGGCGGGTGCTGGCGGGTGAGCCGGCCCAGATCCCCCCGGCACCCTGAGCGGTTCCGCAGACCTTCTCTCCATGCAGCGCCGCCCCGCGTTGGGCTTCACCCTGATCGAACTGATGGTCGTGGCCGGGATCATGGTGACCCTGATGCTGGTCACCCTGCCCGGCTACACCGACAAGCTGGTGCGCGAGCAGGTGGCGGAGGCGTTGCCGCTGGCCGATATCGCCAAGCCCGCCTTCCAGCTCGCCTGGCTTGCCGGCCTGCCCCTGCCGGCCGACAACGCGGCCGCCGGGCTGCCCGCGGCCGACAAGATCGTCAACCAGCAAGTGCAGGCGGTGACGGTGGCGCAGGGCGCCATCCACATCACCTTCGGCAACCGCGCCCACAAGGACCTGCAAGGCAAGGTGCTGACCGTGCGGCCGGCGGGGGTGGAGGATGCGCGGATCGTGCCGTTCACCTGGCTGTGCGGCGCGATGGCCGCGCCGGCCAGGATGACGGCGCAGGGCGAGAACCGGACGACGGTGCCGCTGAAGTTCCTGCCGGCGCGCTGTCGCTGAATGGTGGGGTCGCTGTTGCGCCGTGGCGCAAGGCGAACCCACCCTACCGTCGCGCCGGATTATTTTTTCGGCGGCGGCACGTCGGTGCAGGTGCCGTGGGCGATTTCCGCGGCCATGCCTATGCTTTCGCCCAGCGTCGGATGCGGGTGGATCGTCTTGCCGATGTCGATTTCGTCGGCCCCCATCTCGATGGCCAGCGCCACTTCGCCGATCATGTCGCCGGCATGGGTGCCGACGATGCCGCCACCCAGGATGCGGTGGGTCTGCGCATCGAACAGCAGCTTGGTGAAGCCCTCGTCGCGCGTGTTGGCGATGGCACGGCCGGAGGCCGTCCAGGGGAAGTGGCCCTTCTTGATGGCGATGCCTTCCGCCTTGGCCTGGTCCTCGGTGAGGCCGACCCAGGCCACCTCGGGGTCGGTATAGGCCACGCTGGGGATCACGCGGGCGTTGAAGGCGGCACGACGCAACGTGTCGTCGCCATTCCATTCGCCCGCCGCCACTTCGGCCGCCACGTGCGCCTCGTGCACCGCCTTGTGGGCCAGCATGGGCTGGCCGACGATGTCGCCGATGGCAAAGATGTGCGGCACGTTGGTGCGCATCTGGATGTCGACGGGGATGAAGCCGCGGTCGCTGACCGCGACGCCGGCTTTGTCGGCGCCTATCTTCTTGCCGTTGGGGCTGCGGCCGACGGCCTGCAGCACCAGGTCATAGAGTTGCGGCTCCTTCGGCGCCTGCTCGCCCTCGAAGCGGACCAGGATGCCGTCCTTGGTGGCTTCGGCGCCGACGGTCCTGGTCTTGAGCATGATGTTGTCGAAGCGCGGCGTGTTCATCTTCTGCCACACCCGCACCAGGTCGCGGTCGGCGCCCTGCATCAGGCCGTCGAGCATTTCCACCACGTCCAGGCGCGCGCCCAGCGTGGAATACACCGTGCCCATTTCCAGGCCGATGATGCCGCCGCCCAGGATCAGCATGCGCTTGGGAGCGGTCGCCATCTCCAGCGCGCCGGTCGAGTCGACCACGCGCGGGTCCTTGGGCATGAAGGGCAGCTGCACCGCCTGCGAGCCGGCGGCGATGATGGCGTGCTTGAAGCGGATGGTCTGCTTCTTGCCGGTCTTCTCGGTGCCGGAGCCGGTGGTCT
>JAQGMU010000016.1 GCA_028292195.1 Ramlibacter sp.
AGCAGCTCGGCTACCGCATCAAGCTGCTGGGCATCACCAAGCGCCGGCCCGAGGGCATCGAGCTGCGCGTGCACCCCACGCTGGTGCCGGCCAAGCGGCTGATCGCCAGCGTCGAGGGCGCGATGAACGCGGTGGTGGTGCAGGGCGACGCCGTCGGCACTACGCTGTACTACGGCAAGGGGGCCGGCAGCGAGCCGACCGCCAGCGCGGTGATCGCCGACCTGGTCGACATCACGCGCCTGCACACCGTCGACGCGGCCCACCGGGTGCCGCACCTGGCCTTCCAACCGGACCAGATGAGCGAGGCGCCCATCCTGCCGATGTCGGAGGTGGTCACCAGCTACTACCTGCGGCTGCGCGTGGCCGACCAGGCCGGCGTGCTGGCCAAGGTGGCGAGCCTGCTGGCCAACGCCGGGGTCAGCATCGACGCGATGCTGCAACGCGAAGCGTCCGCCGTCGGCGGCGCCGGCTCCACCCACACCGACCTGATCCTGCTGACGCACAGCGTGCGCGAAGGCACCATGAACGAGGTGATCGCGCAGATGCAGGCCCTGCCGACGGTGCTGGCGCCCATCACCCGCATCCGCAAGGAAGAACTGGCCTGAGCCGCATGCTGTACGTCTCCACCCGCGGCCACCCGGACCGCAAGCACTTCTGCGAGATCCTGCTCGAAGGCCTGGCGCCGGACGGCGGCCTCTACCTGCCCGAGCGCTATCCGCAGGTCGATGCCGCGACGCTGGCGAAGTGGCGCGGCCTGCCGTATGCCGACCTGGCTTTCGAGATCCTCTCGCTCTACATCGACGACATTCCGGCCGAGGACCTGCGGGCGATCTGCCGCAAGACCTACACCGCCGAGGTGTTCGGCACGCGAGAGATCGTTCCGCTGAAGAGGCTGGAAGACGGCGTCTTCCTCCAGGCCCTGTCCAACGGCCCGACCTTGGCCTTCAAGGACATGGCCATGCAGCTGCTGGGCAACCTGTTCGAGTACGAGCTGGCCCGCCGCGGCGAGGAACTGAACATCCTGGGCGCGACTTCCGGCGACACCGGCAGCGCCGCCAAATACGCGATGCGCGGCAAGAAAGGCGTGCGGGTCTTCATGACCTCCCCGCACGGCCGCATGAGCCCCTTCCAGCAGGCCCAGATGTTCAGCCTGCAGGACGCCAACATCCACAACCTCGCGATCGAGGGCGTGTTCGACGAGTGCCAGGACATCGTCAAGGCGGTGTCGAACGACCTGGAGTTCAAGCGCAAGTACCGCATCGGCACGGTCAACTCGATCAACTGGGCGCGGCTCGTCGCCCAGGTCGTCTACTACTTCGCGGGTTACTTCCAGGCGACCCGCCCCCACCCCAACCCTCCCCCGGAGGGGGAGGGAGTCCTTCCCCAGGTCAGCTTCGCCGTGCCTTCGGGCAACTTCGGCAACATCTGCGCCGGCCACGTGGCGCGCAGCATGGGCCTGCCGATCGCGCGGCTGGTGGCCGCCACCAACGAGAACGACGTGCTCGACGAGTTCTTCCGCACCGGCGTGTACCGCGTGCGCGCGAGCAAGGACACGTACGAGACCTCCAGTCCTTCCATGGACATCTCCAAGGCCAGCAACTTCGAGCGCTTCGTGTTCGACCTGCTGGGGCGCGACGGCGCGAAGGTGCGCTACCTGTTCGCCGAGGAACTCGCCGTCAAGGGCCGGTTCGACCTGTCCGCCGATATGGGCCGGGCGCGTACCGATTACGGCTTCACCTCCGGCAAGAGCATCCACGCCGACCGGCTGGCGACCATCCGCGACACCTTCGAACGCTTCGGCATCACGATAGACACCCACACCGCCGACGGCCTGAAGGTCGCGCGCGAGCAGCGCCAGCCGGGCACGCCCATGATCGTGCTGGAGACGGCGCTGCCGATCAAGTTCGCCGCCACCATCGTCGAGGCGCTGGGGCACGAACCGGAGCGGCCGGCGAAGTTCGCCGGCATCGAGGCCCTGCCCAAGCGCGTCACTGTGCTGCCGGCCGACGTGGCGCGGGTGAAGCAGTTCATCGCCGCGCACTGCGCATGACCATGAAGGCCATAGGCTTCGCCGGCTTCAGCGGGTCGGGCAAGACGATGCTGGTCGAGCGCCTGATCCCGGCGCTCAAGATGCGCGGGCTGCGGGTGTCGGTCGTCAAGCACGCCCACCACAAGTTCGACATCGATCATCCCGGCAAGGACACCTACCGGCATCGCGAGGCCGGCGCCTTCGAGGTGGTGGTGGCGTCCGACCGGCGCCTCGCCCTGATGCGCGAGTTCGAGCGGCCGGCCGAACTGTCGGTGCACCAGCTGATCGCCGAGCTCTACGACGGCGTCGACTGGGTGCTGGTGGAGGGTTTCAAGCAGAGCAACCTGCTGAAAGTCGAGGTCTGGCGCGGGTCGTCCGGCCATCCGGCCCGCTACCCCGACGACGACTTCATCGTCGCCATCGCCACCGACACGCCGGACCAGTTGCCGCAAGCGACCCTGAGGCCAGTGCTGGACCTCAACGATCCGGAAGCGGTGGCCCAGTGGCTGGTCGACAATGGAGATCGCTTCGACTACCTCCCGGAGAGATACGCGTGAACGCACCCCGGCCCGACTCCAGGCCTCCGCTCAGCAGCCTCGACGACGCCTTGGCTGCCCTGCTGGCGCAGGCCGCGCCGCTGGTGCAGACCGAGGCCGTCTCCCCGTTCGACGCCGACGGCCGCGTGCTGGCCGAGGACCTGGTGTCGGCCCTGCAGGTGCCGCCGCAGGACAACAGCTCCATGGACGGCTATGCCGTGCGCAGCGCCGAGATCGCCGACGAGGGCCTGCTGCTGCCGGTCAGCCAGCGCATTCCCGCCGGCGCCGCGCCGCAGCCGCTGCAGCCCGGCACGGCCGCGCGCATCTTCACCGGCGCACCGGTGCCGGCCGGCGCCGACGCCATCGTGATGCAGGAAGACACCGAGTCCGTCGAACAGGGCCAGGTCCGCATCCTCAGGGTGCCGGGCCCCGGCCAGTGGATCCGCCGCAGCGGCGAGGACATCACCCGCGGCAGCACGGTGCTGGCCCGCGGCGTTCGGCTCGGCCCGGCGGCGCAGGGGCTGGCCGCCAGCGTCGGCCGCGACCGGGTGCTGGTCGCGCGGCGTCCGCGCGTGGCCTTGTTCTCCACCGGCGACGAACTGGTGATGCCGGGCGAAGTGGCGCCCGGGGCCATGAAGCCGGGTGCCATCTACAACTCGAACCGCTTTTTCCTGCGCAGCCTGCTGCTGCGCCTGGGCTGCGAGGTGGAGGACCTGGGCATCGTGCCGGACCGGCGCGATGCGACCGTGCAGGCGCTGCGGCAGGCCTCCGCCGGCAATGACGTGATCCTCACCAGCGGCGGTGTCTCGGTCGGGGAAGAGGACCACATCAAGCCCGCCGTGCAGCAGCTCGGCACGCTGGACCTGTGGCAGATCGCCATGAAGCCGGGCAAGCCCTTCGCCCATGGCCGGATTGGCGCCGCGCATTTCATCGGGCTGCCCGGCAATCCGGTATCGAGCTTCGTGACCTTCCTGCTGCTGGTGCGGCCCTTCCTGCTCAAGTTGCAGGGCGCCACGCAGCTGGCGCCGACGGCGATCGAGCTGCCGGCGCATTTCGACTGGCCGCGCGCGGACAAGCGGCGCGAGTTCCTGCGGGCCCGCCGCGATGACCAGGGGGGGCTGGAGCTCTTTCCGAACCAGAGCTCCGGCGTGCTGACCTCCACCGCCTGGGCCGACGGCCTGATCGACAACCCGGCCGGGAAAGCCATTGCACGCGGCGATCCGGTGCGCTTCCTGCCGTTGGCGGAGCTGATGGCATGAACCTTCGGGTGAAGTACTTCGCCTCGGTCCGCGAGGCCGTGGGGCAGGGCAGCGAAACCCTGCAGACCGGCGCCGCCACGCTGGCGGCGCTGCGCGACGAGCTGATCGCCCGCGGCGAGCCCTACGCCAGTGCGCTGGCCCGCGGCAAGGCCGTACGCATGGCGCTGGACCAGGCGATGTGCGAGGAATCGGCCGCCCTGCGCGAAGGCGCCGAAGTGGCCTTCTTTCCCCCCGTCACCGGCGGTTGAACCGGGGCGAGCCCCGATGGCCCGGGGCCCACGCTGGGTGACAATCCGCCCATGCCCGCCGCCAGTGTTTCCATCCAGACCGGGGACTTCGACGTCGCCGCCGAAATCGCCGCGCTGCGCCGCGACGACCCTGGCGTGGGCGCCGTCTGCAGCTTCATCGGTACCGTGCGCGACCGCAACGACGGCAGCGCCGTGCGCGCGATGGAGCTGGAACACTACCCGGGCATGACCGAGAAGGCGATCGAGGGGATGATGGCCGAGGCCTTCCGCCGCTTCGACATCCGTGCCGCGCGGGTGATCCACCGCGTCGGTGCGCTTGCGGTACAGGACCAGATCGTGCTGGTCATCGTCAGTTCGGCGCACCGCGGCCAGAGCTTCCAGGCCTGCGAGTTCCTGATGGACTACCTGAAGACGCAGGCGCCGTTCTGGAAGAAGGAAAGCACCCCGGAAGGGGAGCGCTGGGTCGACGCCCGGGTGGCGGACGACGCGGCGCTGGCGCGCTGGGGCATTGCTTCGCAGAACAACTCATGACAACGAAGAGGAAGTGAGCTTGAAATCCATGAAGACATGGCGCAGCCGCGTTGCTGCGCTGGCCTTGCTGTTGCCCCTGGGCCTGGTGCTGGCCCAATCCGCCCCGCCAGTCGCCCCTGTTGCGCCCGTGCGCGACCAGGTCGACACCTGGCACGGCGTGCAGGTGCACGATCCTTACCGGTACATGGAGAACCTGGCCGACCCGCAAGTGCGCAACTGGATGCTGGCGCAGGGCCGCTACGCCCGCGCCACGCTGGACCGGCTGCAAGGCCGGGACGCCCTGGAGAAGCGCTTTGCCGCGATCGAGGCCGGCCTGGGCGATCGCCGCTTCGACATCACCCGGCTCGCGTCCGGCGCGCTCTTCTACCAGCTGCGCGGCCGCAACGACCGCCAGGTGAAGATCGCGATGCGCGCGCGTGCCGACGGCCCCGAGCGGGTGCTGGTCGACCCCGACGTGATGGCGCGCCGCACCGGCGTGCCGCACGCGGTGAACTGGTGGACGCCTTCCTGGGACGGCCGCTACCTCGCCTACGGCCTCTCGGCCGGCGGCTCCGAGGACGCCAGCCTGATCGTGCTGGACGTGCAGACCGGCCAGGCGGTCGGCGAGCCCGTCACGCGGGTGCCGGACGGCGGCGTCAGCTGGCTGCCGGACAGCCGTACCGTGGCCTTCAATCGCCTGCGCCAGCTCACCGCCGAAGACGCCGCCACCGAGCAATACCTGGACAGCGCCGTGCACCTGCTGAAGGTGGGCGAGGCGGTGGACCGGGCCCGCGCCGTTTTCGGGCCGACAGTGACCCGCGACCTCGGACTGCGCCGCCTGGACAACGCGCGCCTGCTGTTCGCGCCGGGCAGCCCGTGGGTGGTGGCCGCCACCAACGACACCACGCAGCGCGAAGGCTCCGTATTCGTGGCGAAGGTCGACGAACTGGCCGGTGGCCGCCCCGGCTGGCGCCGCCTGGCGAGTTTCGACGACCACTGGACCGAGCTCGAGCTGCGTGGCGACCAGCTGTTCTACCTGACCACCAAGGGGGCGCCGCGCCGCCAGGTGATGCAGCTGGACCTGCGCAACGAAGGTGCGGTGCCGCGCCTGGCCGCGCAGCCGCCGGCCGATGGCGTGATCGAAAGCTTTGCCCTCGGGCGCGACCAGCTGCTGCTGCAGGTGCGCCAGGGCGCCACCATTGGCCTGCGCCTGTACGCGGCCGGTGCTGTCGAAGGCAAGGCCGTGGACACGCCGGTGCGCGGTGCAGCCAGGATCGCCGACGACCCGGCGCATGCGCACGCCGACTTCCTTTACCAAGTGAGCAGCTGGACGGTCCCCGGCCGCGGCTTCGTGCTGCGTGGCGGCAGGTCGCTGCCGCTTGCGGCCTTCGACACCGCCACGCCGCCCGGCCTGCCGCAGCTGGTGGTGCGCGACGTGATGGTGCCCAGCCACGACGGCGTGCTGGTGCCCATGACCATCCTGCACCGCAAGGACCTGGCACGGAACCAGCCCCATCCGACCCTGCTGCTTGGCTACGGCTCCTATGGCATCAGCGAGACGGCGGGTTTCCGGCCGCGCAACATCCCCTGGCTCGAGCGTGGCGGCGTGATCGCCGTTGCCAACGTGCGTGGCAGCGGCGTGCTGGGAGAGGAATGGCGGATGGCGGGGACGCGCCTGAAGAAGCCCAACACCTGGAAGGACGCCATCGCCTGCGGCCAGTACCTGGTGCAGCAGGGCTATGCGACGCCGCGCACGCTGTCCATCATGAGCGGCAGCGCGGGCGGCGTGTTCGCGGGCCGCGCCATCACCGAGGCACCGGCGCTGTTCGGCGCGGCGGTGATCCAGGTCGGCATGCTGGACGCGATCCGCGCCGAGGACACCGCCAATGGCATCACCAACATCTCGGAGTTCGGTTCGGTCAAGGACGCCGACGGCTTCCGCGGGCTGCTCGAGATGAGCTCCTATCACCAGGTGCGCGACGGCACGGCCTATCCCGCTGTGATGCTGGTGCACGGACTGAACGACCCGCGCGTGGATGCCTGGAACAGCGCCAAGATGGCGGCGCGCCTGCAGGCCGCCAGCACCAGCGGCCGCCCGGTCCTGCTGCGCGTCGACGCCCAGGACGGCCACGGCATCGGCCGCACGGCGGCGCAGGCGCGCTCGGTGGATGCGGACGTGTTCAGTTTCCTGTGGTGGCAGGCGACGGCGCAATAGCGGTCACGGTGGGGTGCCTACCAGCGTGTAGGGTGGGTTCGCGCAGCGACCCCACCATCAGCGCAGCTCAGACCAACTGCCGGGAAGGCGCCGCGGGCGGCACGAACGCGGCCCGGGCCTCGTCCTCCAG
This sequence comes from Ramlibacter sp., assembly GCA_028292195.1. Lineage (GTDB taxonomy): Bacteria > Pseudomonadota > Gammaproteobacteria > Burkholderiales > Burkholderiaceae_C > Ramlibacter. The sequence goes on from JAQGMU010000016.1 coordinate 6,928, forward strand.
CTCGCCGGTCAGCAGCTGCAGCAGTTCCAGCAACTGGTCCTGCTGGTTCCTGTCCAGGGGCGCCAGCAGGCGCTTGTAGGCCTTCTCGGCCGGCTTCTGGGCCTGCTGCAGCACGCTGGCGCCTTCGGCCGTCAGCGTCACGGAGATGTTGCGCCGGTTGTCCTCGGCCGGCACCCGCGCCACCAGGCCGCGCCCTTCCAGGCCGCGCAGCACCCGCAGCACCGTCACCTTGTCGAAGCCCAGCGCCCGGGCCAGGCTCGACTGGCCCATGCCGGGGTGGGCCTGCAGCACCGTCAGCACGCCGAACTGGGCCGGCGTCAGCCCCAGTTCCTTGCAGGCATCCTCGAACACGGCGGCCGAGATCTGGTGCGCGCGGCGCAGCAGGAAGCCCGGGCGCGCGTACAGGCGCGACAGGCTGGTCGGGTTCTTCGGGGGAGGGGAGGCCACGTCTTGTTGCAAAGTGCGGGAATCCGCGAATTGTGCCCTGCGGGGCTGTTTTCCATACTTGTTAGCATGCCAACACACGGGAAATGACCATGAAGCACCTGCTCCGCCTTGCCGCCGCCGCGCTGGCGCTGTGCTCGGCTGGCGCCCTCGCGCAGGCCCCCGCGGCCGGCGGCCAGGCGCCGCTGAGGCTGATCGTGCCCTTCACGCCGGGCACCGGCATCGACCTGATCGCCCGCACCGTCGGGCCCCGCCTGGGCCAGCGCCTGGGCCGCGCCGTGGTGGTGGACAACCGCGCCGGGGCCTCCGGCAACATCGGCACCGAAGCCGTGGTGCGCTCGGCGCCGGACGGCAACACGCTGCTGGTCAGCGTCAACACGCTGGTGATGAACCGCGGCCTGTACCCGCACCTGCCGTTCGACCCGGTGAAGGACCTGCAGCCAGTGTCGCTCACCAGCTGGGGCCAGCTGCTGCTGGTGACGCACCCGGGCACCCATTTCAGGACCGCCGGCGAGCTGGTGGCTGCCGCCAGGGCGCACCCTGGGCGGCTGAACTACGCCAGCCCCGGCGTCGGCACGCCGCACCACATGTCGATGGAGCTGTTCAAGCAGACCGCCGGCGTGTTCCTCACCCACATTCCCTACCGGGGCACGGCGCAGGCGGTGACCGACCTGCTGGGCGGCCAGGTGGACGCGATGTTCCTGCCGATCCACGTGGCGCTGCCGCACATCAAGAGCGGCCGGCTGGTCGCGCTGGGCATCGGTTCGGAGCAGCGGCACCCGCTGCTGCCGGAGGTGCCGACGCTGGCCGAGGCCAAGGCCGGCAAGGTGAACGTCGACATGTGGTACGGCATCTTCGCGCCGGCCGGCACCTCGCCGGAGTTCGTGGCGCGCCTGAACCGCGAACTGAACGACATCCTGGCCAGCCCGGACGTGCGCACCGCCTTCCAGACGCAGGGCATGGACCCGGCGACCAGCACGCCGGAGGAATTCCGCAAGCTGGTGGCGCAGGACGCCGAGCGCTGGGCCCAGCTGGTGAAGCAGCAGAACATCAAGGCCGAATGATGCGGACTGCGATTGTCGGGGGCGGCATCGGCGGCCTGGCGCTGGCGCTGGGCCTGCACCAGCGCGGGCTGGAATGCGATGTCTACGAAAGCGCGGGCGAGATCCGCGAGCTCGGCGTCGGCATCACGCTGCTGCCGCACGCCATGCGCGAGCTGGCGGCGCTGGGCGTGCAGCCCGAGCTGGAGGCGCTGGGCATAGAGAACCTGGAAAGCGTGTTCTTCAACCGCTGGGGCCAGTTCATCTACCGCGAGCCGCGCGGCCGCCACGGCGGCTACGCGCTGCCGGAGATCGGCATCCACCGCGGCAAGCTGCACGCCGTGCTGTACCACGCCGCGGTGCAGCGGCTGGGCGCGGCGCGGATCCACCTGGACCACCGCTGCACCGGCGTCGAGCAGGACGCGCTGCAGGCGACGCTGCGCTTCGAGAACCGCGCACCGGTGCGGGCCGACGTCGTGATCGCCTGCGACGGCGTCAATTCGGCGCTGCGGCGGCAGTTCTATCCGCAGGAGCAGCCGGCCTTCGCCGGCATCAACACCTGGCGCGGCACGACGGTGCACAAGCCGATCCTGACCGGCAAGAGCTACCTGCGCATCGGCTCCATCGACACCGGCAAGATGGTGATCTACCCGATCGCCGACAACGTCGACGGGCAGGGCAAGCAGCTGGTGAACTGGGTGGCGGAACTGCGCCGCGGCGACGCCGGCATGAACGACTGGAACAAGCCGGGCCGGCCCGAGGACGTGGTGCCGATGTTCGCGGACTGGAAGTTCGACTGGCTGGACGTGCCGGCCCTCATCGCCGGCGCGAACCAGGTCTTCGAGTACCCGATGGTCGACAAGGACCCGGTGCCGCGCTGGACCTTCGGCCGCGTCACCTTCCTCGGCGACGCCGCGCATCCGATGTACCCGCGCGGCTCCAACGGCAGCGCGCAGGCGCTGATCGACGCGGCCACGCTGGCCACGGAGCTGGCGGCCGGGGGCGACCCGCTGGCGGCCCTGCAGCGTTACGAAGGGCTGCGCTTGCCGGTGACGGCCAAGGTGGTGGAAATCAACCGCACGGTGCCGCCGGACTTCATCATCATGAAGGCCGACGAGCTGGCGGGGCACCGGGCGTTCCCGGGCACGATCGACGACCTGATCAGCCAGGCGGAGCTGCGGAAGATCTCGGAGGACTACAAGGACGTGGCGGGCTTCTCACTGCGGGCGCTGAAGTAGGCTGGGGTGGAACCCCAGCGTTTCGCGCATCGCTGGGGTTACACCCCAGCCTACGTCCGGCCCCCGCTAGTTCAAATACCGCGGCGTGCTGCCGTCCCCGTCCTCCGCCGCCGGCTCCGCGGCCACGGCCGGCACGAAGCTCTCGCGCCACTGCGACTGCAGCAGCGCCTGGTCCAGCAGGTGCATCAGCCCTTGCATCAGCTTGGGCTGCATCTCCATCTGGAAGCTGCGCGGCTTGGCGTCGCCATTGGGCGGGCGCTCGTTGAAATTCAGCCGCAGCGGGCCGTTGGCCAGCGGCGTCGCGTCGACGTCGGTCACCAGCAGCGGCTCCTCGCCCAGCGGCAGCCGGGCCTGGCCCTCCTTGTAGGGCGTGTCGAAGTCGGCGTGCTGCAGGAACTCTTCCTTCCGGAAGTCGGCCAGCATCTTCTTCAGCTCGGGGTTGGCGCCGGACAGCGAGGCCCCGGCCGATTCCAGCTTGAGCAGGTGCTCGGTCAGCAGCTTGGTGAGCAGGGGCCACAGCCCCACCATGAGGCGGCGCGTGAGCCACATGCGCATCTCCTCCCCATCGGTCGTATTGATGCGCATCAGGATGCGGTCCTGCTCAGGCAGGTAGGTAACCGACATCTGGTGGATCTGCATTGTTTTGATTCTAGTCAACCCCTGCCGGCCCCGGACAGGTCTAGATTCCACCCTTGAAAAGACGACTGCCAGCGTTATCTGGGCTGTAACGGAGCATTACATGCGACTCGACAAACTCACGACCAAATTCCAGGAGGCCCTGGGCGACGCCCAGAGCCTGGCACTCGCCAACGACCACGCCTACATCGAACCGTCCCACCTGCTGGTGGCCATGCTGCGGCAGGAGGACGGCCCGCGCTCGCTGCTGCAGCGTGCCGGCGTCAACGTGCAGGGCCTGCTGGCCGGCGCCGAAGCCGCCATGCACAAGCTGCCGCAGGTGCAGGGGCAGGAGCAGGTGACCGTCGGCCGCGACCTGGCATCGCTGCTGCAGGCCGCGGAAAAGGAAGGCCTCAAGCGCGGCGACCAGTTCATCGCCAGCGAGCTGTTCCTGCTGGCGGTGGCGGACACCAAGCAGGACATCGGCCGGATCGCGCGCGAGAACGGGCTGGTCCGCAAGTCGCTCGAATCGGCGGTGGAGGCGGTGCGCGGCGGCGAAGGCGTCAATTCCGCCGAGTCCGAGGGCCAGCGCGAATCGCTGAAGAAATACACGATGGACCTGACCGAGCGCGCTCGCCAGGGCAAGCTCGACCCCGTGATCGGCCGCGACGACGAGATCCTCCGTGCGATCCAGGTGCTGCAGCGGCGCAGCAAGAACAACCCGGTGCTG
>JAQGMU010000025.1 GCA_028292195.1 Ramlibacter sp.
CGTCGGTCTGCAGGAAGTCGGCGATGTTGAGCATCGGCTCGCCGAAGAACTTGTCGCCGCCCTGGGCCTCGATCTGCAGCAGGCCGCGCTGGATGGCGCCCACGCTGGCGGCGCTGATGTTGCCGTACTCGGTGGTGAACTCGCGCGCGTTCTCGCCCACGTGCTGCAACATCGCCCGCAGGTCCTTCATGTCCAGCAGCAGCAGGCCGTTGGCGTCGGCGATCTTGAAGACGATCTGCAGCACACCGGCCTGGGTCTCGTTGAGGTTGAGCATGCGGGACAGCAGCAGCGGCCCCAGGTCGGAGACCGTCGCCCGCACCGGGTGCCCCTGTTCGCCGAACACGTCCCACAGCGTGGTCGGGCAGGCCAGCGGCTCGGGCACGGGCAGGCCGCGCTCCTTGATGACCTCGGCCAGCTTGCCTTCGATGCGGCCCGGCTGGCTGATGCCGGTCAGGTCGCCCTTGATGTCGGCCAGGAACACCGGCACCCCGATGCGGCTGAAGCTTTCGGCCAGTTTCTGCAGCGTGACGGTCTTGCCGGTCCCGGTGGCGCCGGTGACGAGCCCGTGGCGATTGGCCATTCCCGGCAGCAGGAATGCCTCGGTCTTGCCATTGCGGGCGATCAACAGCGGTTCGGCCATGGTGTGAAAAGTAGAATCGGGGGAACGAATATAGCAATGCGCTAGCGCGAGCAAGGAACATTCCGTGGCCGGACACAGCAAATGGGCGAACATCCAGCACCGCAAGGGCCGCCAGGACGAGAAGCGGGGCAAGGTGTGGACCCGTGTCATCCGTGAAATCATGGTGGCCGCGCGCCAGGGCGGCGGCGACCTGTCGGCCAACCCGCGCCTGCGGCTGGCGGTCGACAAGGCGAAGGCCGCCAACATGCCGGCCGACACCATCAAGCGCAACATCGACAAGGCCACCGGCAACCTCGAAGGCGTGAACTACGAGGAAATCCGCTACGAGGGCTACGGCATCGGCGGCGCGGCGATCATCGTCGACACCATGACCGACAACAAGGTCCGCACGGTGGCCGAGGTGCGGCATGCCTTCAGCAAGTACGGCGGCAGCATGGGCACCGCGGGTTCGGTGGCCTTCCAGTTCAAGCACTGCGGCCAGCTGATCCTGGCCCCCGGCACCAGCGAGGACAAGGTGATGGAAGTGGCGCTGGAAGCCGGCGCCGAGGACGTCGTCAGCGATGCCGATGGCGCCATCGAGGTGCTGACGCCGCCGGCGGACTTCGAGGCGGTGAAGAACGCGCTGGAAGCCGCCGGCCTGAAGCCAGAAGTGGCCGAAGTGACGATGCGGCCCGAAAACACGATAGCCCTCACGGGCGAGGATGCCGCCCGCATGCAGAAGCTGCTCGACGTGCTGGAAGACCTGGACGACACGCAGGCCGTGTTCCACAACGCCGAGATCATCGAATGAAGGTCCTGGTCATCGGCGGCGGCGGCCGCGAGCACGCCCTGGCGTGGAAGCTCGCGCAATCCCCGAAAGTGCAGGCCGTCTACGTGGCGCCCGGCAACGGCGGCACCGTGCTCGACTGGCGGCTGGAGAACGTGCCCATCACCGACCTGCGGCAGCTGCGCGACTGGGCGCTGGAGCAGAAGATCGCGCTGACCGTGGTCGGCCCGGAAGCGCCGCTGGCCGCCGGCGTGGTCGACGACTTCCGCGCCCACGGGCTGCGCATCTTCGGCCCGACCCAGGCGGCCGCGCAGCTGGAAAGCTCCAAGGCCTTCTCCAAGGCCTTCATGGTGCGGCACCAGATTCCGACCGCCGAATACGAGAGCTTCACCGACGCCGCCCAGGCCCACGCCTACGTGGACCGCAAGGGCGCGCCCATCGTGGTCAAGGCCGACGGCCTGGCCGCCGGCAAGGGCGTGGTGGTGGCGGCGACCGTCGCCGAGGCGCACGAGGCCATCGACTTCATGCTGCTCGATGACAAGCTGGGCGTGTCGCACAACGCCGGCGGCGCCCGCGTGGTGATCGAGGAATTCCTGCAGGGCGAGGAAGCCAGCTTCATCGTGCTGTGCGACGGCAGGAACGTGACGGCGCTGGCGACCAGCCAGGACCACAAGCGGCTGGCCGACGGCGACCAGGGCCCCAACACCGGCGGCATGGGCGCCTATTCGCCGGCCCCGGTGGTCACGCCCGACGTGCACGCCCGCGCCATGCGCGAGATCATCCTGCCCACCATCCGCGGCATGGAGAAGGACGGCATTCCCTACACCGGCTTCCTGTACGCCGGCCTGATGATCGACCCGCAGGGCCACGTCAAGACGCTGGAATTCAACTGCCGCATGGGCGACCCCGAGACCCAGCCGATCATGATGCGGCTGAAGTCCGACCTGTTCGACGTGATGATCGCCGCCACTTCCGGGACACTCGACCAGGTCGAGCTCGATTGGGACCGCCGCACCGCGCTGGGCGTGGTGATGGCCGCGCCCGGCTACCCGATGGATCCGCGCAAGGGCGACCTGATCACCGGGCTGCCCAAGCCCACGCCCGAGGCGATGGTGTTCCATGCCGGCACCACGCCGCGCAATGGCAAGACCTTCACCAACGGTGGCCGGGTGCTGTGCGTCACCGTGCTCGCAAGCACGGTCAAGGCGGCGCAGATGCACGCCTACGAGGTGCTGAAGGACATCCATTTCGACGGCGCCCAGTTCCGTCGCGACATCGGCCACCGCGCCCTGATCGGCTAGCCGATGCAATCCCGCGTTCCCGAGGTGCGTGGCTGGCTGCAGGGCCTGCAGCAGCGCATCGCCCAGGCGATGGGCGAGGTCGACGGCCGGCCTTTCGCGGCCGACACCTGGCGCAAGGACCCGGGCGAGCCGCTGCAGGGCGACGGCGTCACCATGATCCTGGAAGGCGGCACGGTGTTCGAGCGCGCCGGCTGCGGCTTCTCGCACGTCACCGGCCCCAGGCTGCCGCCCTCGGCCACGCAGCACCGGCCCGAGCTGGTGGGCGCCGCCTTCGAAGCGATGGGCGTGTCGCTGGTGTTCCATCCGCGCAACCCGTACGCGCCCACGGTGCACATGAACGTGCGCATGCTGGCCGCGTTGCCCCAGGATGCCGAGCCGGTGTACTGGTTCGGCGGCGGCATGGACCTGACGCCGTACTACGGCTTCGAGGAAGATGCGCGCCACTTCCACGCCAGCTGCCGAGATGCCCTGGCGCCCTTCGGCGGCGACAAGTACCCGCGCTTCAAGGCCTGGTGCGACGACTACTTCTTCCTCAAGCACCGCAACGAGCCGCGCGGCGTCGGCGGCATCTTCTTCGACGACCATTTCGAAGGCGGCTTCGAGCCCAGCTTCGGAATGCTGCGCTCGGTGGGCGATGCCTTCCTGCCGGCGTACCAGCCGATCCTGCAGCGTCGCAAGGACACGCCCTGCGGCGAAACCGAGCGCCAGTGGCAGCTGCTGCGGCGCGGCCGCTACGTCGAATTCAACCTGGTGTGGGACCGCGGCACGCATTTCGGCCTGCAGTCGGGCGGCCGCACCGAGTCCATCCTGATGTCGATGCCGCCGCTGGCCTCCTGGGCCTACCAGGCGGCGCCGGTGCCCGGCTCGCCCGAGGCGGAGCTCCTGGAACGGTTCGTCGTGCGCAGGGACTGGGTTTGAACGCCACGCCGCAGCGCGTCGGCATGTTCGGCGGCGCCTTCGACCCGCCGCACCGCGCGCACGTGGCGCTGGCCGAGGCGGCCGTGCGCCAGCTGGGGCTGGACCGCCTGTACATCTTTCCGACCGGCCAGGCCTGGCACAAGGAGCGGCAGCTCACGCCCGCGGAAGACCGTTTGGCCATGGCCCAGCTCGCGTTCGAGGCCGTGCCGGGCGCCGTGGTCGACGACCGCGAAATGCGCCGCGCCGGCCCGACCTACAGCATCGATACACTGCGGGAGCTGCGGTCCGGGCATCCCGGCGCCGAGCTGGTGCTGCTGATGGGCGCGGACCAGGCGGCCGGTTTTGCCGGCTGGCGCGCCTGGGCCGACATAGCCCAGCTGGCCACCCTGGCCGTGGCCCAGCGGGGCGACGGCGACGGCCTGGCTGCCCTCCAAGCCCTGCCAAACGTCCGCGTGAAAGCCCTGGCCCTGCCGCAAATGCCCGAGAGCGCCACCGAAATCCGGGCCCGGCTGACAGCCGGGCAGGACATCACCGAACTGGTTGACCCGCGGGTTGCCAGTTATATTGCCCGACACAAACTCTATTTAGCCACCTGATGACCCAAGAAGCCGCCGCCAAGAAAGACACCCAGAGACTCCAGAGGGCCATCATCGATGGCCTCGAAGACGTCAAGGCGCAGGACATCCAGGTTTTCAACACCGAGCACCTCTCGCCGTTGTTCGAGCGCGTGATCGTGGCGTCGGGCACCTCGAACCGGCAGACCAAGGCGCTGGCCTCCAGCGTGGTGGACGCCGTGCGCGAAGCCGGCTTCCCCAAGCCGCGCATCGAGGGCGAGGAGAACGGCGAATGGATCATCGTGGACTGCGGCGCCGCCGTCGCCCACGTGATGCAGCCCGCCATCCGCCAGTACTACCACCTGGAGGAGATCTGGGGCGACAAGCCGATCCGCATGCGCCTGGGCGCGCCCAAGCCGGCGCAGCCGGAGGTGAAGGCCGCGCCTGCCAAGAAGCTCCCGGCCGGGGCCAATGTGTCCCTGAAGCGCAGCACCACCATGAAGACGATGGAGCGCGAGGCGTCGGCGGCCAAGAAGGCGGCGAAGAAGACGGCGGCGAAGAAAGCGGTCGGAAGGTCGGCGCCGGCCAGGTCGGCTCCGCGCGCGGCTCCGGCCAGATCGGCTCCTGCCAAGTCGGCCCCGGCCAAGTCGGCTCCGGCCAAGTCGGCTCCGGCCAAGTCGGCTCCGCGCAAATCCGCGCCGGCGAAGAAGGCTGCGCCGGCCCGGAAGCCCGTGGCCAAGAAGGCACCTGCCCGCAAGGGCTGAGCCATGCGCCTGCTGGTGGTGGCGGTCGGCCAGCGCGTGCCCGACTGGGCGCAGGCCGCCTGGGACGACTATGCCAAGCGCTTCCCGCCGGAGGCGAAGCTGGAACTCAAGGCCGTCAAGACCGAGCCGCGCGGCTCCAAGGCCCTGGCCACCCTGCTGGCCGCCGAGCGCGAACGCATAGAGGCGGCCCTTCCCAAGGGCGCGCGCATCGTCGCCCTCGACGAACGCGGCACGCCGCTCACCACCGTCGCCCTGGCGCGGAAGCTGAAGGCCTGGCCGCTGGAGAACGACGTGGTGGCGCTGGTGATCGGCGGCCCCGATGGCCTGGACCCGGCGTTCCGCCAGGCCGCGCACGAACGCATCCGCCTCTCCGACCTGACCTTGCCGCACGCCATGGTGCGGGTGCTGCTGGCGGAGCAGCTCTATCGCGCCTGGTCGATCAACGCCGGGCATCCGTATCACCGTGAGTGACTTCATCTACCTGGCTTCGCAAAGCCCACGCCGGCGCCAGCTGCTGGAGCAGCTGGGCGTGCGGCACGAACTGCTGCTGCCCGATGCGGACGAAGACAGCGAGGCGCTGGAAGAAGTCCAGCCCGGCGAAGCCCCTGCGGCCTACGTGCGGCGCGTCACCGCGCTGAAGCTCGATGCGGCGATGGCGCGGCTCGCGCGGCGCGGGCTGCCGCCGGCCCCGGTGCTGTGCTCCGACACCACGGTGGCGCGTGGCCGTGCCATCTACGGCAAGCCGGCGGATGCCGCCGATGCCGTGCGCATGCTGCGGGAGCTGGCCGGCGCCACGCACCGCGTGCTGACGGCGGTGGCCGTGCAGGCGGGACGCCAGCGGCGTGAAGTGCTGAGCGACTCGCGCGTGACTTTCGACGCCATGAGCGCGCAGGACATCCGCGCCTACGTCGCCAGTGGCGAGCCCATGGGCAAGGCCGGCGCCTATGCGGTGCAGGGCAGGGCGGCGGCACACATCGCGCGCATCAGCGGGTCGTACACCGGGATCATGGGTTTGCCGCTGCACGAGACGGCGGTGATGTTGAAGGCGGCCGGCGTTCGCTGGTGAGGCGTGCGGGGGCCCGATGCAATCGAAAGTGCGACGATTCCTGGGTTATCCTGTCCTTCGCCACCCATAGCGGCGGGAAGCAAAAAGAACATGCAGCAGGACATCCTGGTCAACTGGTCGCCGCAGGAGACGCGCGTGGCCGTCGTCGAGAGCGGTGCCGTGCAGGAGCTGCACGTGGAGCGCACGCTGGAACGCGGCCTGGTCGGCAACGTCTACCTGGGCAAGGTCGCACGGGTGCTGCCCGGCATGCAGTCGGCCTTCATCGACATGGGGCTGGAGCGGGCCGCCTTCCTGCACGTGGCCGACGTCTGGCAGCGCCAGCCCGATGGCGAGCCGCCGCAGGTGGCGCGCGGCAGCCAGCCGCAGGTGCCCATCGAGAAGCAGGTGTTCGAGGGCCAGGCGCTGATGGTGCAGGTGATCAAGGACCCGATCGGCACCAAGGGCGCGCGGCTGTCCACGCAGATCAGCATCGCCGGCCGGCTGCTGGTGTTCCTGCCGCAGGACGACCACGTCGGCGTGTCGCAGAAGATCCCGGCCGACCAGCGCGACAGCCTGCGCCGCCGCCTGGGCAAGCTGGTGGGCGACGCCGGCGGCGGCTTCATCCTGCGCACCAACGGCGAGGACGCGAGCGACGCCGAACTGGCCGAGGACATCGCCTACCTGCGCAAGACCTGGACCCGCATCAAGGAGGCCGCCACCCGGCTGCCGCCGCCCGCGCTGCTGCACCAGGACCTGAACCTGCTGCAGCGGGTGCTGCGCGACCTGGTCACCGACGAGACGCAGACGATCCGCATCGACTCGAAGGAGCAGTTCGGCCTGCTGGACGCCTTTGGCCAGGAGTTCATGCCGGCGGCGACCAACAAGCTGCAGTTGTACAAGGGCGAGCGGCCGATCTTCGACCTGTACTCGGTGGACGAGGAAATCGCCAAGGCGCTGGGCCGGCGCGTCGACCTGAAGTCGGGCGGCTACCTGATCGTCGACCAGACCGAGGCGCTCACCACCATCGACGTGAACACGGGCGGCTTCGTCGGCTCGCGCAACTTCGACGACACGATCTTCAAGACCAACCTGGAGGCGGCGCACGCCATCGCGCGCCAGCTGCGGCTGCGCAACCTGGGCGGGATCATCATCGTCGACTTCATCGACATGCAGCGCGAGGACCACCGCGAGGCCGTGCTGGGGGAGTTCCGCAAGCAGCTCGCGCGGGACCGGGTGAAGACCATGTCCGGCGGCTTCTCGCAGCTGGGGCTGGTGGAGATGACGCGCAAGCGCACCCGCGAGTCGCTGGCGCACATGCTGTGCGAGCCGTGCCCCGTCTGCGTGGGCAAGGGAACGGTGCGCACGCCGCGCACGGTGGCCTACGACATCCTGCGCGAGATCCTGCGGGAGGCGCGCCAGTTCAATCCGCGCGAATACCGCGTGATCGCCGCGCCCAAGGTGATCGAGCTGTTCCTCGACGAGGAGAGCCAGCACCTGGCGGGCTTGTCGGATTTCATCGGGAAGCCGATTTCATTGCAAAGTGAAAGCGCGATGGGGCAGGAGCAGTACGACATCGTGTTGCTCTGAGAAATCGCTGGGGTTGCGCTGCGCGCACCACCAGCCTACAGGCCACGAGGGCCCGTAGGCTGGGGTGACGCAGGAACCCCAGCGCTCCGCTCCCGCGCCAAAATCTCCAACGCCTTCGCCGCCACGCGCTCGGGCCTGATCGCCGGCAGGCAATCCGCGCGGCTCATGCGATGGTCTTCGCACCCCGCCTTGCCGCAAGGCACGCAATGCAATTCCGATTGCAGCAGCGTGACCTGTCCCACCGTCTGCGCCAGGCCGCGGCGCTGGAAGCGCACCGGCTGAACGCCGGCCGGCCAGGGCGCCCAGCGCTGCGGGTTGGTCGGGCCGAAGATCGCCAGCACCGGCACGCCGCAGGCCGCGGCCAGGTGCGACACCGAGGTGTCGGGCCCGATGTAGAGCGCGGCGCCGCGCAGCAGGCCGGCCACCTGGTTGAAGTCCAGTACGCCGGCATCGACGAGCATGGCAGGCGGCGCCGCCCCCGCCAAGGCCGCCACCGCCGCGCGGTCGGCCGCGCCGGGGCCGCCGGTCAGCACCACCTGGCGGCCGGCCAGGGCAAGCAGGCCGGTCAGTTCGCGGAAGTGCTCCAGCGGCCACTGCTTGTACGGCCACATGGAGGGCGCGTGCACGACCACGTAACCAGCCCGCAGTTGCCCTTGCAAGGCATCGGGCAGCGGCGCGCTCGCCGGCCCCACCAGTTGCGGCGGCGCGGTTTCAGCCGCCGGCCAGGGGGACAGCAGCGCCACTTTCTCGTCGACGACGTGGACGTCGCCCAGGTCGCCCGGGCTGTGCACCGCATGGCGCAGCAGCCGCTCCTTCCACCAGTTGCTGCCGCTGCGCTGCGGCAGCACGCCGGCGCGTTCGCGCGCGGCCACCCAGCCGATCAGGTGGGCGCGGTCGCCGGGGTCGGCCACCAGCGCCAGGTCGTAGCGGCGCCAGAGCCGGCGCGCCAGCGCCAGGGTGCCCAGCGGGCCGGGCCGCGCGGGCACCTCGATCAGCTCGCGCAGGTCGGGGTTGCCGCGCAGCATGCCCAGGGTGCCGGCGAAACCGAGCACGTCGACCCGCGCCTGCGGCCAGCGCCGCTTCACCTCGCGGATCAGGGGCGTGGTGAGCAGGACGTCGCCGATCTGGCGCGTGACCACCACCAGCACCGTGTCCATGGCCGTTTCAGTCCTGCGTGCGCCGCGCCAACAGCCAGGCCAGCAAGGCGACGTAGAAGTGGGCTTCGATCCAGTCCAGCAGCAGCGAATTGAACAGCGCCGCCACCGCGAAGCTGACGGCAACGCAGGCCACCGCGCCGGTCCAGGGCTGCGGCGCCGCGCGCTCCTTCCAGGCCCGCCACATCGGGCTCGCCAGCCACAGCAGGAACAACAGCAGGGCCGGCAGCCCGCCGGCGCCGAGCTGCAGCAGGTATTCGTCGTGCGGGTTGTCCGAGATCGCGCCGTACACGCTGGCCGGCACGCCGTGCCGGCGGGCACTCATCTGCCTCAGCGCATCCGGGTACTCGGGCCAGCCGGTCCCCAGCAGCCAGTGCTCGCGGGCGACGCCCAGCGCGTTGTGCAGGATCTCCAGCCGCCCGGCGGTCGAATTGGGCTCGAGGCTGGACTTGGTGGTCTCCAGCGCTTGCCAGGTTTCCGCCATCCGCTCGCGCACCGGGGGCGACAGGCCGGCGACGGCAAGCGCCAGCAGCAGGGCTGCCAGCGTCAGCGGCAGCCGCCGGCGGCCGCGCAGCCCGCGGAAGGTCGCGCAGCCCACCAGCAGCAGCAGCACCAGCTGGCCGGTGCGGCCCTGGCCGGTGAAGATGATCGTTGCGGCCAGGAAGGCGGCGATGGGATAGCCCTGCGCCCGCGGCATGTGGCCGAGCCGGGTGTGCTCGAAGACCAGGAACGCACAGACCGCCAGGCCGAAGCCCGCCGAGATGCGCCGGCGGTTCATGAATTCCCAGGCGTTGATGTTGAACGGCGCCAGCCACGCCAGCACGCACAGCGCAAGCACCGACATCAGCAGGCCATTGATGAACCACTGGGGCCGGCGGGACATGCGCATCAGCCCGTACAGCAATGGCAGCATCAGCAGTTCGTGGTAATGGTTCGTCGCCTTCAGGGTGGCCGCGCTGAATCCTTCTTCGAACAGCGTGCGCAGCGCGACATAGGCAATCAGCAGCAGGCTCGAAACGACGACCGGATCGCGCCAGGGGACGGCCCGCCAGAACCGCTGCGGCGCAGCCAGGGCCAGCAGCAGCAGCACGAACATGAAGATGGCAGTGCCTGCCGTCGAAAACAGCAGGAAGAAGCCCAGCATGCCCAGGGAAATGGAAAGCACGCGCTGGTACACGCGTTCGGCGGTCGCGTCCGGCGGGGCGGCAAAGTGCTCGGGAACCACGGCGCTCAAGACAATGCTCCGTCGCGTTGTGGCCGCGCTTGCCGGCCGCCGTAGCGGTCCCCGATGTGCGGATTCGACCGGTCGACCCGCCGCACCAGCAGCCAGGCCATGACGGCAACGTAAAAGTGAGCTTCCATGAAATCCAGCAGGACCGAGTTGAACAGGGCGCTGACGGCGAATGCCAGCGACACGCAGCCGACCGCACCCGCCCAGGGGCGATCGTCGGTGCGTTCACGCACCGCACGCCACATGGGCCACGCAAGCCAGGCCACGAAGAGGATGAGCGCCGGCACGCCGCCGGCGCCGAGCTGAAGCACGTATTCGTTGTGCGGATTGACGGCGCCGGCGCCGCCGTCCTGGCGAACCGTTCCGTGCCGTTGGGTGGCGACGTCGCTGAAGGCTTGCCGGTACTGGGTCCAGCCGGTGCCGACCAGCCAGTTGCCGCGGACCACCCCGAGGCCGGTGCGCACCAGCTCGATGCGCGACTGCGGCGCGACGGGCTGGCCCTTGTCGCCGGCCTGCAGCTCGGCCCAGGTGTCTATCATGCGGGAGCGGATCGGGCTGGAGCAATACGCAACCAGCAGGCCGGCCGCGAGCGTCGCGGCCACCACCGCCGCGCGCAGCCGCGGCGGCGAGGCACGGAAGGCAGCGCAGGCCATCAGGATCAGCAGCACGACGTGCCCGGTGCGGCCGTCGCTGGCGAAGACGATCGTCAACGCGAGGTAGCCGGCCAGGCCGTAGCCCACCCGCGGCGGCAGCCGGCCCAGCCGGGCGTGCTCGAACAGCAGGAAGGCGCATACGGCCAGGCCGAATCCGCCCGAGATCCGCCGGTTGTGCAGGAACCACTCCAGGTAGTCCGAGAAGGGCGCCAGCCAATGCGCCGTGGCGAACAGCACCGCGCCGAGCATCAGGCCGTTGACCAGCGCGTTGGGCCGCCACGCGGTCCGCATCAGGGCCCACAGCAGGGGCAGCAGGAGCAGCTCGTGGTAGCGGTTGATCGCGTCGTAGGTGCTGGCGGCGAAGCCGTCGGCGGCCAGCGTGCGCAGGGCGACATAGGCCAGCAGGACCAGCCCGATCGCCACCACCGGCTCGCGCCAGGCGGCGAACTGGAAGACCCGGCTCGGCGGCAGGCAGCACAGGATCAGCAGGACACCCAGCGCGAAACCGACGCCGGCCGACGAGAACAGCGCGAAGAAGCCGAGGCAGGCCAGGGCGCCGGACAGCGCGGCCTGGTAGATGCGTTCGCTCCGGGGAACCATGCTGGTCAGTTTCCCGGGAATGGTGACCGTGCTCACGGCAGGGCTCCGTCCGACTGGTGCAGCGCATGCAGCCGCGCGTACAAGCCGCCGCGGGCGATCAGTTCGGCATGGGTCCCGAGTTCGGCGAGGCGCCCCTGGTCCAGCACCGCGACGCGGTCGGCGTGCTCGATGGTGGACAGGCGGTGGGCAATGATCAGCGTGGTGCGGCCCGCCATCAGGCGGCGCAGCGCGTCCTGCACCATGCGCTCGGACTCGTTGTCCAGCGCGGAAGTGGCCTCGTCGAGGATCAGGATGGGGGCGTCCTTGTAGAGGGCGCGGGCGATCGCCAGCCGCTGGCGCTGGCCGCCGGACAGCGTCGTCGCGTTGTGCCCGACCCGCGTGTCTATGCCTTGCGGCAGCTGCGTGAGCAGCTCGCCGAGGTTGGCCGAATCCAGCGCGTGCTGCACGCGGGCGCGATCCAGGGCCTGGCCGAGGGCGACGTTGGCGGCCAGCGTGTCGTTGAACATCACCACGTCCTGGCTGACCATGGCGAACTGGCGCCGCAGGGCCCGCAGGTCCCATTCGCGCAGGTCGTGGCCATCCAGCAGCAGGCTGCCCTGGCCGGCGTCCAGGAAGCGCGGCAGCAGGTTGGCCAGCGTGGTCTTGCCGGAGCCGGACGGGCCGACCAGCGCGATCACCTCGCCGGGCGTGACCTCGAGCCAGACGTCCTGCAGCGCGGAGCGGCTGGCGTCGCGGTAGCGCACCGTCACGTCGCGCAGCTCCAGGTGGCCCTGCGCGCGCTCCGGCGCGTAGCTGCCGCCGCTTTCCGGCTCGGTGTGCTCCACCAGGTCGAACGAGCGCTCCAGCGCGGCCAGGGCCCGCACGATCGGGCTGGCCGCCTCGGACAGCCGCTTGACCGGCGCGATCAGCATCAGCATGGCGGCGACGAAGGCGGCGAAGCCGCCCACCGTCATGTTGTCGCCGCTTTGCCAGAGCGCGATGCAGATCACGCCCGACAGCGCCGCCGCCGCCAGCATGTGCATGGTCGGCGTGATGGCCGCATTGGCGACGGCCGACTTCATGGCCAGCCGGCGCAGCGAGTTGCTCAGGACCTGGAAGCGCTCGGCCTGCGCCGGCTGCGCGTCGTGCAGCCGCACCACGCGGTTGGCCAGCACGTTTTCCTCCACCGCGTAGGTCAGTTCGATGGTGGCGGCCTGGCTGCTCTTGGCCAGCCGGTACAGCCGCTTGGAGGCGGTGCGCATCAGCCAGGCCACCGCCGGGCCCATGATGCCGACGATCAGGGTCAGCTGCCAGTTCAGGTAGATCAGGTAGCCGAGCAGGGCGAGCATGGCCAGGCTGTCCTTGACCAGCCCCGTCAGCGCGTTCACCAGCAGGCTGAAGCCGTTCTGCACCTCGTGGACGATGCCGTTGGACAGCGAGCTGGCCGATTCGCGCGTGAACAGGTCCATGCGGGCGTCCAGCAGCCGCGCGAACAGCGCGCGGCGCAGCGAGAACATGCCTTCGTTGGCGATCTTGGCCAGCGCCACGTCGGCGATGAAGCCGGCGCTGCCGCGGATGCCGAACAGCAGCAGCAGCGCCGCCGGCACCAGCCAGGGGTTGAAGGTGTCGCGGTTGAAACCGTGATCCAGCAGCGGCTTCATCAGCGCCGGCATGGCCGGCTCGGTGGCGGCGCCGAGAATGGTGGCCACGAGCACCACCAGCCACAGCCGCTTGACGTGCGCGATGTACGGGAAGACGCGGCGGATCCGCTGGTGGATGCTTTGTTCGGGAGCGGAGGGCGACGTGGGCGCGGGAGCGGACGGCGCCAGGGCGGACTCAGGCACGACGGAGGGCGCGGGCATAATTGGAAGCCATGTGTGAATTATCCCGCAAACGCCTGGCGCTCCCCGCGCCGGCCGCTGGCCGTAGTCCCCGGTGCCGATGACGCGGCTGTCCGTGGTCATCGTCGCCAAGAACGAGGCGGCCAACATCGTGGATTGCGTGCGCTCCTGCCAGTTTGCCGACGAAGTCATCGTGGTCGACTCCGGCAGCACCGACGGCACCCCGGAGCTGGCGCGGGCCGAGGGCGCGCGGGTGACGGTCACGCCGGACTGGCCCGGCTACGGCCCGCAGAACAACCGCGGCATAGCCCTCGCCACCGGCGACTGGTTCTTTTCGCTGGATGCCGACGAACGCATCAGCCCCGCCCTGGCCGCGGAAATCCGCGCGGCCATCGCCGACAGCAGGTTCAACGGTTTCCGCGTCCCGCGCAGCTCGATGTACTGCGGCCGCTTCATGAAGCACGGCGGCTGGACCCCCGACTACACCTGGCGGCTCGCGCGCCGCGGCATGGCCCGGTTCACCGAGCATTACCTGCATGCGCACCTGCAGGTGCAGGGCGCGACCGGCACGCTGAAGCAGCCGATCATCCACTACAGCTTCCGCGACCTGGAGTCCGTGCTGGAGAAGCTGAACCGCTACTCCAGCGCCAATGCGCGCGACATGACGGCCGCCGGCCGCAGCGGCTCGCTCGGCCGCGCGGTCACGCACGGCCTGTGGGCGTTCATCCGCACCTATGTGCTCCAGCTCGGGTTCCTGGACGGACGCTGGGGCTTCATGCTGGCGGTGTCCAACGCCGAGGGGACCTACTACCGGTACCTGAAGCTGTGGCTGCTGCAAGGCCGGGAGAGTGGCCGGTGAGCCCATGAGGACGGCCTTCGTCGTCCTCACGTACAACCGGCCCGACGCCGCCCTGGCGGTGCTGCGGGCGCTGGCGCCGCAGTGCGGCCCCGGCCACCTGGTGGTGGTGGCCGACGACGGTTCGCGGATGGCGAACGTGCAGGCGCTGCGCGAAGGCCTGCCGCGGTTCGCCTGCCCGGTGCGGCAGGTGTGGCATCCCGATGTCGGCTTCACCGCGGCGCGGGCGCGCAACCTGGGGGCTGCCGCGGCGGCGGCCGCGGGCGCGGATTACCTGGTGTTCATGGACGGCGACTGCGTGCCCAACCCGCGCTTCGCCCGGCGCCACGCGCAACTCGCCGAGCCCGGCCACTTCGTCAATGGCAGCCGGGTGCTGCTGAGCCCGGCGCTGACCGAACGCGTGCTCGCCGGCCAGGTCGATTTGTCCCAATGCGATACTGCCGCCTGGCTGCGCCTGCGCCTTGCGGGCGACGTTAACAAATTGACGCATCTTCTCCACTGGCCGGGAGCCCCATTCCGCGTGCAGCCGCGTTTCAGGTGGAAGGGCATTCGCAGCTGCAACTTCGGCGTGGCCTGGCGCGACTACGAGGCGGTGAATGGATTCGACGAGACGTTTGCGGGCTGGGGCCACGAGGACGCCGACCTGGTGCTGCGCTTGCACCACCATGGTTGCCGCCGCAAGAACGGCTTCCTGGCAACCGAGGTCTACCACCTCTGGCACCGGGAGCAGAGCCGGGCCGGGGAGGATGCCAACCGGGCGCGCGTCACGGCCCGGATGGCAAGCGGCATCATCCGTGCCGAGCGCGGCCTGGCCGAGGCGCTTCACCAACCGGACACCATCGTCACTGAACTGAATCGATGAAGCAGGAACCAAGAAGCATGTATCTGACCAAGCAGTGGCGCCGCCGCGAGCTGACGGGCCTTCTCGCCGGCCTCGCCGCCGGCCCGGCGCTGGCCCAGTTCCGGGTGGAGGTGACGGGAGTCGGGCTGACGCAGCTGCCCATCGCCATCGCGCCGTTCCGCGGCGACGCCGATGTGCCGCAGAAGGTGGCCGCCATCGTGCAGGCCGACCTGGAGCGCAGCGGCCAGTTCCGCGCCATCGAAGGCGCCGCCCCGCAGCTCGATGAAACCAGCCGGCCCGACGTCAGCCCGTGGCGGCAGAAGGGCGCCGATTCGCTCGCGGTGGGCAGCGTGTCGCGCCTGGCCGACGGCCGTTTCGCCGGGCGCTTCCGCCTGTGGGACGTGGTGCGCGGCCAGAGCGTGGCGGCCGACGGCTTCGTGGTGGCGGCGGCCGACCTGCGGCTGGCGGCCCACCGCATCGCCGACATGATCTACGAGAAGCTGACCGGCGAGAAAGGCATCTTCTCCACCCGCATCGCCTACGTCACCAAGGCCGGCAGCCGCTTCAACCTGTGGGTGGCGGACGCCGACGGCGAGAACGCGCAGTCGGCGCTGGCCAGCCCCGAGCCGATCATCTCCCCGGCCTGGTCGGCCAACGGCCAACAGCTGGCCTACGTGTCCTTCGAGTCGCGCAAGCCGGTGGTCTACGTGCACGAGGTGCCGACCGGCCGGCGCCGCCTGATCGCGAATTTCCGCGGCTCCAACAGCGCGCCGGCCTGGTCGCCCGACGGCCGCACGCTGGCCGTGACGCTCACGCGCGACGGCGGCTCGCAGCTGTACACCATCTCCGCCAGCGGCGGCGAACCGAAGCGCCTCACGCAATCGAGCAGCATCGACACCGAGCCGCTTTACACGGCCGATGGCCGCACGCTGTATTTCGTCAGCGACCGCGGCGGCGCGCCGCAGATCTACCGCATGCCCGCCAGCGGGGGCGAGCCGCAGCGCGTGACCTTTACAGGGAATTACAACATTTCGCCCGCGCTGAGCCCGGACGGAAAGTGGCTGGCCTACATTTCCCGCATCGGCGGCGCCTTCAAGCTGCAGGTGATGGAGATGGCGGGCGGCAGCGTCCAGACCATCACCGACACCGTGTCCGACGAAAGCCCGAGCTTCGCGCCGAACGGCCGGCTGATCATCTATGCCACGCGCCAGAACGGCCGCGAAGCGCTGATGACCACCACCCTCGACGGCAAAATCAAGGCCAGCCTTCCGGGCAAGAGCGGCGACATCCGCGAGCCCGATTGGGGCCCGTTTCAACGATGAATTCCATTCAGGAGGTTTTTGAATGAAGAAGCGTGTGTTTCTGGCAGCTGCCATGGCGGCGGTGCTGGTGGCCTGCTCCAGCGGCGTGAAGCTGGACGATGTGCCGGTCGAAGACCGCAAGGCCGGAGTGGCGCCGCCCGAAGGCGCGACCGGTCCGGGCGGCGGCGTCCCGGGCCGGGTGGAGCAGGTTCGCGTGGATCCGGCGGCGGGGGACAAGGCCGGGCCTGCCAACGTGGCGCGCATCATCTACTTCGACTACGACAGCAACGAGATCAAGCCCCAGTTCCAGCAGCTGATCGAAGCGCACGCGCGCTTCATCAAGGCCGGCAACGGCCGGCGCGTGGTGATCGAGGGCCACACCGACGAGCGTGGCGGCAGCGAATACAACCTGGCGCTGGGCCAGCGCCGCTCGGAAGCCGTGCGCCGCGCCTTCGGCCTGCTGGGCGTGCCCGATGCGCAGGTCGAGGCGGTGAGCCTGGGCAAGGAAAAGCCGGCCGTCGAAGGCCACGACGAATCGGCCTGGCAGCAGAACCGCCGCGCCGAGATTGCCTACCGGTGAGCGCCATGAAACGTTCCGCCCTGGCGGCCGCGCTGGCCGCCGCCGCCCTGTTCACCGGCGGCGCGCAAGCGGCGCTGTTCGAGGACGACGAGGCCCGCCGCGCCATCCTGGACCTGCGCCAGCGCGTGGAGCAGCAGCGCCAGACGCTCGGCGAGGATTTGCGCCGCGCCAACGAGGAAAACGTGTCGCTGCGCCGCAGCCTGCTGGAGCTGCAGAACCAGATCGAGTCGCTGCGCGGCGAGATCGCCCGCATGCGCGGCCAGGACGAGTCGCTGATGCGCGACGTCTCCGAGCTGCAGCGGCGGCAGAAGGACATCGCCCAGGGCGTGGACGAGCGCCTCCGCAAGTTCGAGCCGGTGCAGGTGACGGTGGACGGCCGCGAATTCGCCGCCGACCCGCAGGAACAGCGCGACTTCGAAGGCGCGCTGGCTGCCTTCCGCAAGGGCGAGTTCCCGGCGGCGCAGGCCGCGTTCACCGAGTTCCTGCGCAAGAACCCCGCCAGCGGCTACAAGCCGACGGCGCTGTTCTGGCTGGGCAACGCGCAGTACGCCAACCGCGACTACCGGGGCGCCATCGCCAACTTCCGCGCGCTGCTGCAGCAGTCGCCGGACCACCCGCGCGCGCCGGAAGCGGTACTGTCGATAGCCAACTGCCAGATCGAGCTGAAGGACAACGCGAGCGCGCGCCGCACGCTGGACGACCTGGTGAAGGCGTATCCGCAGTCGGAGGCGGCGAGCGCGGCGCGGGAGCGGATGGCGCGGCTGCGCTGATCGCGCATGGTGGGGTCGCTGCGCGAACCCACCCTACGACATGGGCCCATGTAGGGTGGGTTC
>JAQGMU010000056.1 GCA_028292195.1 Ramlibacter sp.
GCCGGCCACATGCTGCACCACGACCAACCTGAGCAGTTGGCGCGGCTGATCGAGGGATTTATGTAGCGCCACCTACCCTTGCCCTAGGTAAACCCCCTCTTTTACCCCTACAAACGTGAAATTTTCCAGTTGGGGTCGTGCTACGAAACCACACGTTGGAAACACCCCTTGTCGTAGGAGTCGTCCTACTCCATAGTCAGACATCTTCGATGGGGGTGAGACTCATGTGGAAGTCGGGTGTAACGGCCCTTCTGGCGGCTGCGGTTCTGAGCCCTGCCTTTGCCCAGGCAGACGAATTCGAGCAAGGCATCGGCACGATGTGGGAAGTGCTCTGGCACCAGAGCGGCACGCCCACTCGCCTGGTCCGCTGGGAGCAGGACATGCGGGTCCGCGTCTACGGCGTCAACCTGCCCCTGCACAAGCAGCACACCCTGCAGGCCCTGCGGGCCGTGGCGGCCGAATCCGGCGTCCGCATCATCGACGTCAGCGACCGCCCCGACGCCGCCCAGGTGGCCAACGTCAACGTCGAGATCGTCCCGGACACCATGCTGGAAGACAACCAGCCCTGCGTGACCTACCTGAATTTCCAGAGCGAAACCCGGATCGACTCGGCCGCCATGCAGATGCGCAGCCGCGACGCCTGGCGCTGCGCCTACCACGAGTCCATGCACGTGATGGGCGTGCGCGGCCACCCGGCCGGCAAGACCGTGCTGTCCTATTTCCCGACCAAGGTCGACGGCCTGCTGCCGCTGGACAAGGCCATGCTGCGCGCCTGGTACTCGCCGCGCATGCAGGGCGGCATGACGCCCTTCGAGGTGCTGCCGGTGCTGGCCGATGAACTGGTGCAGATGATGGCCGACAAGCAGGCCGCCCAGGCTTCGCGCGACAAGTTCTTCTCCCGCACGATCGAACAGATGCAGAGCTTCGCCCAGGGCGGCGGCGACGTGCCGATGATCGTCAAGCGCTCGGGCAAGTCCACCGACGAAGGCATCCGCTTCGGCCGCATGGAGATGAGCTACTTCCTGGGCGTCGCCTACCTCGAAGGCAGCACCGTGCCGCAGGACCCCAACCTGGCCGTGCGCTGGCTGCAGCGCGCCGCCACCCTCGGCAGCCGCACCGCGCAGGCCAAGCTGGGCGCCGCACAGGCAAGGATGAGCGGCGCCACGCGCTGATTCAGCGAGGTTTCCGCAACGGGCGCCGCGGGGCGCCCGTTTGTTTTGTCGCCTGTCCTTCAGCCCCAGTGCCAGGCCTTTTCCGGCACACTCGAAGGCTGCCCCCGACACGGGGCGCCGTCGAGAATGAGTCTTCCCACCCCCACCGATCCCACCGGCTTTCGCCGAATCCTCTCCCGCAACGTCGCACTGCCCCTGGGCCTGGGCCTGGTCAGCGCGCTCGTCTTCATCGCCCTGATCACCTACCTGATGGGGGCCATGCGCTGGGTGGAACACACCGACCAGGTGCTGGCCCGCGCGTATGCGGTGCAGAAGCTGGACCTGGAACTCGAATCGTCCGTGCGCGGCTTCCTGCTGGGCGGCGACGAGCGTTTCCTGGAAGGCTTCGAGCGCACCCGGATCGAGCTGCGCACCGAGCTCGCTCGCCTGAAGCAACTGGTCACCGACAACCCGGTGCAGCTGCAGCGGCTGGATCGCATCCTGGGCCTGCAGCAGCAATGGGACACCCTCACCAACGAGCGCATCGCGGCCAGGCGGGCCGACCCCGGCGGCAACCCCGCCGTCCGCGCCGGCCAGGGCAAGCAGCTGAAGGACGCGGTGCGCGCCGACTTCGACGAGTTCGTCGCGATGGAGCTGCGGCTGCGGCAGGAGCGCACGGACACCGCGAACCGCAACGCGTGGACGGTGATGATCGGCTTCGTGCTGCTGATGCTGGCCGTCGGCGGCGTGCTGGCCTGGCGCGGCCGGCAGGATCTGATGGCCCTGTCGGGCACCTTCGAGACGGCGCTGGACGAACAGCAGCGCCAGGCCGCGGTGCTGCAGGCCCAGGCCTGGCTGCGCGAAGGCCAGACGCAGCTGTCGGAGCGCATGGCGCGCGAGCAGCAACTGGCGGGCGTCGGCCACGGCGCGCTGGAGGCGCTGTCGCACTCCCTGGGCATCGCCGTCGGCGCCGTCTACACCGCGGAAGAAGGCGGCGGCTTCGTCCGCGCCGCCACCTGGGGCTGGGCGCCCAATGCGGCTGCCATCGGCGAACGGCTGCCGGCCGGCCGCACGCTGGTGGCCGAAAGCGCGGCCCAGCGCCGCCAGATCACGCTGGCGGACGTGCCGCCAGGCTACGTGCAGGTCAGTTCGTCCCTGGGCCAGGCGACGGCGCGCTCGGTGCTGCTGGCGCCGGTGGAGCACGAAGGGCGGCTGGTCGGCGTGCTGGAACTGGGCTTCATGCGGCCGCTGGAGCCGCGTGACGGCCAGCTGGTGGCCGCGGCCGGCAGCATCCTCGGCGCCTCGATCGAATCGGCCCGCTACCGCAAGCGGCTGCAGGACGCGCTGGAGGAAACCCAGCAGCTGAACGAGGAACTGCAGGTGCAGCAGGAGGAACTGCGCACCGCCAACGAGGAGCTCGAGGAGCAGTCGCGCGCGCTGAAGGAATCGCAGGCCCACCTGGAAAACCAGCAGGCCGAGCTGGAGCAGACCAACGTGCAGCTGGGCGAGCAGGCCGAGCGCCTGGCCAACCAGCGCGACGAGCTGCAGCAGGCCCAGCGCGCGCTGGAGGAGCGGGCCGCCGAACTGCAGCGGGCCAGCCGCTACAAGTCGGAGTTCCTGGCCAACATGTCGCACGAGTTGCGCACGCCGCTGAACAGCTCGCTGATCCTGGCCAAGCTGCTCGCCGACAACTCCGAGGGCAACCTGAGCGAGGAGCAGGTCAGGTTCGCGGACTCCATCTACGCTTCCGGCAACGACCTGCTGAACCTGATCAACGACATCCTGGACATCGCCAAGGTGGAGGCCGGCAAGCTGGAAGTGCGGGCCGAACTGGTGCCGGTGCCCTCGCTGGCGAAGGGGCTGACGACCATGTTCGAGCCGCTGGCGAAACGCAAGGGCCTGCAGCTGGAACTGATGGTGGCCTCGGACGTGCCGGCCACGCTCTACACCGACCGCCAGCGCCTGGAGCAGATCCTGCGCAACCTGCTGGCCAATGCGGTGAAGTTCACCGAGCGCGGCACCGTGGCGCTGCACGTCACGCGCAGCGGCTCGCAAGCGCTGGCCTTCGAGGTGCGCGACAGCGGCATCGGCATCGACTCCTCGCAGCAGGACCTGATCTTCGAGGCCTTCCAGCAGGCCGACGGCACGGTCAGCCGCCGCTTCGGCGGCACCGGCCTCGGCCTGTCGATCTCGCGCGACCTGGCGCGCCTGCTGGGCGGCAACATCACGTTGACCAGTGCGGCTGGCGTCGGCAGCACCTTCACCCTGATCGTGCCGCTGGAATACAAGGCGAACCTGGCGCAGGCCCCGGTGGCGATGCTGCCGCCGGCTGTCTCCGCCGCGCGCCCCGCCGCGTCGCAGGCGG
>JAQGMU010000067.1 GCA_028292195.1 Ramlibacter sp.
TGCGCGAGGAGGGCTACAAGGTCATCCTGATCAACTCCAACCCGGCGACGATCATGACGGACCCGGCCACCGCCGACGTCACCTACATCGAGCCGATCACCTGGCAGACGGTCGAGAAGATCATCGCCAAGGAAAAGCCCGACGCGATCCTGCCGACCATGGGCGGGCAGACGGCGCTGAACTGCGCGCTGGACCTGTGGCGCAACGGCGTGCTGCACAAGTACAAGGGCGCCGCCACCAACAAGGCCATCGAGCTGATCGGCGCCACGCCGGAGTCGATCGACAAGGCCGAGGACCGCCTGAAATTCAAGGACGCGATGACGCGCATCGGCCTGGGCTCGGCGCGCTCCGGCATCGCGCACAACATGGACGAAGCCTGGGGCGTGCAGAAGACCGTCGGCTTCCCCACCGTGATCCGTCCCAGCTTCACGCTCGGCGGCACCGGCGGCGGCATCGCCTACAACCCGGAAGAATTCGAGACCATCTGCAAGCGCGGAATCGAGGCGTCGCCGACCAGCGAACTGCTGATCGAGGAATCGCTGCTGGGGTGGAAAGAGTTCGAGATGGAAGTGGTCCGCGACAAGAAGGACAACTGCATCATCGTCTGCTCGATCGAGAACCTGGACCCGATGGGCGTGCACACCGGCGACTCGATCACCGTGGCGCCGGCCCAGACCCTGACCGACAAGGAATACCAGATCATGCGCAACGCCTCGCTGGCGGTGCTGCGCGAGATCGGCGTCGACACCGGCGGCTCCAACGTGCAGTTCTCGATCAACCCGAAGGACGGTCGCATGATCGTCATCGAGATGAATCCGCGCGTGTCGCGTTCCTCGGCGCTGGCTTCGAAGGCGACCGGCTTCCCGATCGCCAAGGTGGCGGCCAAGCTGGCGGTCGGCTACACCCTGGATGAACTGCGCAACGAGATCACCGGCGGCGCCACCCCGGCCTCGTTCGAGCCTTCCATCGATTACGTGGTGACCAAGATCCCGCGCTTCGCCTTCGAGAAGTTCAAGGACGCCGACGACCGCCTGACCACCCAGATGAAGTCGGTGGGCGAGGTGATGGCCATGGGCCGCACCTTCCAGGAAAGCTTCCAGAAGGCCTTGCGCGGCCTGGAAGTGGGCGTCGACGGCCTGAACCAGAAGACCGAGGACCGCGAGGTGCTGGAAAAGGAACTGGGCTCGCCGGGCCCGGAACGCATCTGGTACGTGGGCGATGCCTTCGGCATGGGCCTCACCGTCGACGAGGTCTACGACCTGACCAAGATCGACAAGTGGTTCCTGGTGCAGATCGAGGAGATCGTGAAGATCGAGCTCGACCTGGACAAGCTGGCGGCGGCGCAGGGCGCCGGTGCGCTGGCCGCGATCGACGCCGCCACCATGCGGGCGCTCAAGCGCAAGGGCTTCTCCGACCGCCGCCTGGCCAAGCTGCTGAAGACCAACGACAAGGCCGTGCGGGAGTCGCGCAAGGCGCTGAACGTGCGCCCGGTCTACAAGCGGGTGGACACCTGCGCGGCGGAATTCGCCACCAACACCGCCTACATGTATTCGACCTACGAGGACGAGTGCGAGGCCGAGCCGACGACCAGGAAGAAGATCATGGTGCTGGGCGGCGGGCCCAACCGCATCGGCCAGGGCATCGAGTTCGACTACTGCTGCGTGCACGCCGCGCTGGCGCTGCGGGAAGACGGGTACGAGACCATCATGGTCAACTGCAACCCGGAGACGGTGTCCACCGACTACGACACCTCCGACCGCCTGTACTTCGAGCCGCTGACGCTGGAAGACGTGCTGGAGATCGTCGACAAGGAAAAGCCCACCGGCGTGTTCGTGCAGTACGGCGGCCAGACCCCGCTGAAACTGGCGCTGGGCCTCGAAGCCGAAGGCGTGCCGATCATCGGCACCTCGCCCGACATGATCGACGCCGCCGAAGACCGCGAGCGCTTCCAGCAACTGCTGATGAAGCTCGGCCTGCGCCAGCCGCCCAACGCCACCGCCCGCACCGAGGCGGACGCGCTGGAAAAGGCCCAGGCCCTGGGCTACCCGCTGGTGGTCCGTCCCTCGTACGTCCTGGGCGGCCGTGCCATGGAGATCGTGCACGAGCAGCGCGACCTGGAGCGCTACATGCGCGAGGCCGTGAAGGTGTCCAACGATTCGCCGGTGCTGCTGGACCGCTTCCTGAACGACGCCGTCGAATGCGACGTCGACTGCATCGGCGATTCGGCGGGCCAGGTGTTCATCGGCGGCGTGATGGAGCACATCGAGCAGGCCGGCGTGCACTCGGGCGACTCCGCCTGCTCGCTGCCGCCGTACTCGCTGTCCAAGGCCACGATCGATGAAATGAAGCGCCAGACCGCCGCCATGGCCAGGGCGCTGAACGTCATCGGACTGATGAACGTGCAGTTCGCGATCCAGGAGAAGGACGGCCAGGACGTCATCTTCGTGCTGGAAGTGAACCCGCGGGCTTCGCGCACCGTGCCTTACGTGAGCAAGGCGACCGGCATCCAGCTGGCCAAGGTGGCCGCGCGCTGCATGGTCGGCCAGACGCTGGCGCAGCAGGGCATCACGAAGGAAGTGACCCCGCCGTACTTCAGCGTGAAGGAAGCGGTGTTCCCCTTCGTCAAGTTCCCCGGCGTCGACACCATCCTCGGCCCGGAGATGAAATCGACCGGCGAGGTGATGGGCGTGGGCAAGACCTTCGGCGAGGCCTTCGTCAAGAGCCAGCTGGGTGCGGGCACCAAGTTGCCGAAAGCGTTCGATGGCGACGGCAAGCCGGCCGGCAAGGTGTTCCTGACGGTGAAGAACAGCGACAAGCCGCGCGCCGTCGAAGTGGCGCGCCAGCTGGCCGCAATGGGCTTCAGGCTGATCGCCACCAAGGGCACCTCGGCCGCCATCAACGCCGCCGGCATCGCCTGCGAGGGCGTGAACAAGGTCACCGAAGGCCGCCCGCACGTGGTGGACATGATCAAGAACAACGAGATCGTGATGGTGATCAACACCGTGGAAGAGCGCCGCAACGCCATCGCCGACTCGCGCGCCATCCGCACGTCGTCGCTGCTGGCCCGGGTGACGACCTTCACCACCATCGCCGGGGCGGAAGCCGCGGTGGAGGGCATGAAGTCCATGGACAACCTGGATGTCATCAGCGTGCAGGAAATGCACGCGCAGCTCGGGTGAGCGCACGACGGCATCGGTGATGCTGCCGGCCGCCCTTGTCCTCTTCATCGCCGCACTGGCGGCGCCGGCCCACGCTGCCATGGACCGGGACGCGGCGACGCGCAAGCTGCAGGAGCGCAACGCGCTCATCGTGACTCGCGACAGCAGCAGTTACCGGGCGCTGCTCGCCCTGCCCATCATGGGCGACCAGGGCCAGCTGCGGGTGGCGCTGGCCGCTTTCGATCTGCGCAATTTCATGGGCGGCGATGAGCGTGAGCTGCTGCGGCGGCACCTGTCGCGCCTGCTGGCGGAAAACCTGCTCGGACGCCAGCCCACGCGCGTCAAGGACGTGGCGGCGGCAATAGCCCATGAGCGATCCGAAGGCGTTTCCTTCGCACGACTGCAGGAGGAGGTGTTCCGCAAGCTGGTCGAGACTTCGCTGTCGACGCAGGACGTGGCCGCCGGCGTCACCGGCTTGCCGGAGGTGAAGGTCCAGGCGCGGCAGGCGCAGTCCGCCGACCTGGAGGTGACGGGGGAGCTGCGAGTCCGCATCCCGCAGGCGCAGGGCGGCGGCGCACCGTGGGAGCGGGGCTGCACACTGCCGCCGGCCAGCAACCCGGCGTGGTCGCCCGCGGCGAGCGGCGGCCGTTCAGCGACCCTGCAATGCCAGCGCTTCCTCC
>JAQGMU010000077.1 GCA_028292195.1 Ramlibacter sp.
CGCAGCGCGTCCACCAGGGCATGGCGCGGCCGCGCGATGGGAAACACCGCCGCGTAGACCCGCAGCGCCATGGCGCCACGGGCAGCCAGCGCGTCGCCGGCCGCGCGCTCCGCCTCCGTCTCGCCGACCAGGGCCACGACGGCCCCCACCAGCGGCGCCGCCGAATAGCCGTCGACGGACGAGAAATTGGTCGGCGGCAAGGCCCGCGCCAGCACTTCGGCGGCGCCGGCCGACTGCAGCGCCGCCGCCACGTCGCCATCGGCCAGCTCCAGCCGGCTGCGCAGGCCCAGGCAGATCAGCTGCGACTGGCGATCGGACACCTCGGTCAGCAACTCCTCGGCCGCCGCCAGCAGGGACTTGGCCGGCGCGATCCGCCCGCCGGCCAGCAGGCACTGGGCCGAGGCGTAGCGCCCCCAGGCGGCGTGCATGCGGTGCGCGCGCGCGTCGGCGCGCGTCATCAAGCGCGCGAAATGGTCCAGCGCGCGATCCAGGTCGCCTTGCAGGTGCGCGGCCAGGCCGCAGATCGTTTCGGCCACTTCCTGCACTTGCGGCTCGCGCAGCTCCGCCACCTGGGCCCGGGCCTGGTGGGCGTCGCGCTCGCCTTCGGCCCAGCGTCCGTGCATCAGGTGCCAGACCGCACGCGACAGCAGCACGTACGACGAAGGCAGCGGGTTGCCTTCCCGCCGGCCGACGGCCACGCCGGCGCGGTAGAGCCCCCGGGCCAGCGGATTCAGCCGGGCCAGCGCGCACACGTAGGCGAGCGAGGCATAGGTGCGGCCCCGTGCCAGCTGCGCCGCGTCGGAACGCAATGCGAAGCGCGCGGTCTGCACCGTGCCGCCGATGATTTCGCCCAGCCGGCCGAGGAACTGCCCGGTTTCTACGCGTACCGCCGCGGCCGTCAAGGCGTCCGGCAACATGCGGCCGGGACCGCCGGCGCGACCGGCCACGGACAAGGCCTGGCGAGCGGCGGCATTGGCCTGCTCGGTATGCCCGAGCGACCAGTGCGCGCTGGCCTGGCCCGACAGCCAGCGCAGCGCGCGCGCGGACCGGGGCGCGGCCTGCAGCGCCAGTGCATACAGGTCGGCCGCCGCCGCATAGGCGCCGACCCCTGCTTCCGCACCGGCCGCCCGCTCATAGGTGGCCGCGGCGCGGCCTGCCGAATCTGCCGCCAGCCACAGCTGCGCCAGCTCCGGCAGCCGTGCGCCTGCGCCATGCACGCGCAGTTCCGCCTGGATCTCGCGGGCCGAAGACCGGGCCAGCCGCACCCGGACCCCCACCGGCATGCGGCGCCGCAGGGCGTCGCGAATCAGCTGGTGCTCGATCTCGACCTCGTCGCCGTCCTGGCCGGGACGCACCAGCCAGCCGCGGATCAGCCGATGGCGCAGGTCGCCATCCACCGGGCGCCGGGAACCGGCCGGCGCTTCCCGCGCCAGCACGGCCTGCACCGTGGCCCACGCGGCGCCGCGATCGTGCAGCGCCAGCACCCGCAGCGCATCGACCTCGCCGTCGCTCAGCCGGTCCAGCCGCGCGTCCAGCGCCACGTCGAGGTTGTCGATGACGGCCTCGGCCGAGGCCGCGAGCGCCAGGCCGGCCTGGATGGCGTGGAAGGGATTGCCGCCCGAGAGGGCGTGCACCTTCGCGACGTCGAGGGAGGCCGCGCCCGCCGGCAGCAGCGACAGCAGTTCGGCCGTCTCCGCCGACGTGAGCGGCGGGACGTCGAGCGTCTTCGCCCAGCTCGATGCCTGCAGGCGCCGGATGGCCGGCGTGTCCACCGCCCGCAAGGTGGCCGCCAGGCAGGCCGGCGCGCCCCCTGCAAGCAGGGCCTGCAGGATGCCCAGCGAGGGCGCGTCGCACCAGTGCAGGTCGTCCACCACCAGCAGCAAGGGTGCCTGCCGGGCGATGCCGGACAGCAGGGCGCACAGCACGCGTTCGGTGGCGACCAGGCGTTCCCCGCTGGTCATGTCCGGCAGCGCCGGCGCGTCCGGCAGCGGCGCGCGCAGCGCCGGCTGCGCCAGTGCCGTGAAGGCCGCGTCGACCCCGGCCGCCGCCATGGCCGCAGCCAGGAGACTGCGTTCTTCCCCAGCGTCGCGCGTGCTCGTTTCCAGGGCGGACCGCAACAGGGAAGTGGCGGCCGAGAAGGCATGGAAGCCCCGCGACGGGGAGCAGCGGGTGGCGGCGATCGTGGCGCCTCCCGTGTCCCACCCGGGAACCACGTGTTCGATCAGGGCGGACTTGCCGGCGCCGGGCGGGCCTTGCACGAACAGCGCGCGCGGACCGGCTTCGCCCAGCCAGGAGGAAGCCGCGGCCAGCAGGTCCTGGCGCCCGATCAGCGAACGCGCGGCCGGCGGCTGCGGCCGGGGCGCAAAGCCGGCGACGGACTCGTCGAGGCTCAGCTCGCCGGGCGCCAGCTTGGCGCAGGCCTTGGCGGCGCGGTTGATCGCCGTGCCATGGACGATGACGGTGCGGCCGTCGAACGCGCCCCGGTACACGGGCCCGACCGCGATGGCCGCGCAGGCGCCGTCGAAGCCGGCCTGTTGCAGTGCCTCGATCGGCGAGCGCGCATGGGCCGTCCAGCGATCCAGCAGCGTCCAGCCCGGCGCGCTGATGCGCAGGTGCATGCCCTTCTCGTCGTGCGTGAGCCGCTCGAGCTGGGCGCCCGCCGCGCCGGCCCAGGCGGCGAGGCTGTGCAGCGCGGCATCGAGCTGGGGCAGGCTCAATTCGGTCCAGCGGCTGGCCCCGAGCAGGCGCAGGAACATGAAGACGCGCTGGGCGACGTGGCCGGCCAGGGCATTGGAGACCGGGTCCATGGCGATCGCGCCCGGCTCCCCGCGCGGGCGCTTGGCCGTAGCCAGGGTGGCGTGCAGTTCGGCGATGGCCGGGCCCCAGACGAAGCGCGTGTGTTCGACCAGGGGAACCGGCAGGGGATGGAAAGCCACGGCGCCGTCCACGCAGGCAAACCGCGCCTGCAAGCCGGTCCGGGTGCGATAGATCTCGGTGACCTCGCGCATCAGCGCCCCCCGCCGGGCCTCGGCCAGCGGCGTGCGCGCAAGGAACACGGCGCCGTCACCGGTGGCGTCGATGCGTTCGAAGCCGTCCGCCGCCAGCGCCGCCGCCACCGCCTCTTCCCCGCGCACCAGCACGGAGGCGGCGAACTCGCCGGCCTGGGCGCCATGGCGCTCACTGGCCGCGGCCACATAGCGGGTGAAGCCGGCAACGTCGTACCCGACCAGCGTGCCGTGGCACGGGTCCGCGGCCGGCGCCGCCGGTTCAGGGGACGTCGCGTTCTCCATACACCTCCAGCGGAGACCCGCACAGCGCGCGCGCGCACAGCCGGCCGGACATCACGGCGGCCTCCACCGCGCCCATGTCCAGGTTGTGGCGCGTCCAGTCGCCGGCGAGCAGCAGGTTCGAATATCCGCTCTGGTCGCAGCGCAGGCGGCTGTCGACCGAGCCGGCGGGCGTCACCACGTACAGGGAGACGGGGTCGGAGTTCAGCCGGACGCAGCGGTCGTACTCGAGCGCCGGGTCGTAGGCGCCGTTGCTGGAGGCGCCCGGAAGCGCCGTCGCGCCATGGTCGCGCAACCACTTCTCCGTGATGTCGGCGGCGCGCTGCTGCTCCCGGGCCGGGAACGTGCCGTCGTGCGGGGTGCCCGGCGGCGCCACGGGTGCCGGCCCGCACAGGATGGAAATGGTGGCCTGGTCGGCGCGGTCGGTTTCGGCGACGTGCTGGAAGGAAATGTCGGCCCAGGTCGAGTGCGGCAGTTCATAGGCGGTGAACAGGCCTTCGGTCGCCAGGCCGCCGTAGTTCCCGTCGTCGTGGCGCCACAGCTGGGCGCTGACGGTCGGCGTGGTCGCAATGGCGCCCAGCATCTTCGCCCAGGGCGGATGACCGGCGCTGAGCCCGCCGGAGATGAAGGGCAGCACGCCCGCCGGAATCGCCAGGATGCAGCGGTCGAAGTGCTCGCCGGCATGCAAGGTCTTCTTCACGCCCACTCCGCTGCTGCCCCACCAGGACTCCAGCTCGATGTCGCGAATCGGCCCCGGGTTGTTCAGCTCGCTCTCGCGTGGCCTGGTGGGCCAGCAGCGGCGCACGCCGCCATTCGCCACGGGCGCATCCACCAGCGGCTCGTAGCCGGACGAGCCCCCTTTCGCGTCGGCCTGGACCAGGAACTCGATCGCGCCTATGGTGTTGCCGGCCGGCACCAGCGACTCCACGCGATGGAAGAAGTGGAAGCGCACGCCGCGCGCCTTCAGTACTTCGTAGTACGGCACGCAGACGACCTCGCCCATGCCGCCGTTCATGTGCTGGAAGACGGTCCCCAGGTAGGTGAAAAGCATGCGCAGCAGCCCGCGCATGCCGGCACCGGCCGCGATGTTCTTCGCCTGCGGCTGGCCGTCGACATAGGCGAAGGCATAGTGGTAGGCCGCCTGGAACAGCGGGCAGGAAACCGCTTCGTCATCGGCTCCGCCGCGCTCGCGCAGCCACTGCGAGGCTTCATAGTCGTTGACCACGTCGAAGCCGCGCACCAGCACCCCGTCGGCCACCATCGCCAGCATGGTCGCGCCGAGGAACTTGAGCACCTGCCGCCAGTCGGCGCCCTGGAGGACCGGCAGGCCGTTGGCGAAGGCCACCAGCCGCGTGCCGGCCTCCTGCGTGTTCGGCGTCAGCACGGCTTGGGCCAGGGGCGCAACCGGCGACCGCGTGGTGTGCGCCAGCTGTGCGAAGTCCGCCTGCAACTGCCGCGCGGCCGCGGCGTGAACGCCACCCAGGGCAATGAGCGGCGTGATGCCGGCGGGATGCACGACCGTCCAGTCCAGCAAGGGCAAGCCGAGTTGCACCCGGCCCAGGGCGCCGGCGATCCAGTCGCACATCCGCGAAAACAGGGTGTGCACATCGAGCGGCGGGGGCGACACGCCCGGCTCGCCGTCCATGGGCGGCAGATTCACGATGACCGGCTGCCAGCGGCCCGCCACCTGGCTCGCGATGGTGAAGCCCTCGTGCGGCTTGAAGGCGTCCTCGAAGCGCAGGGCATGCGGCGACACTTGTGCCCAGGCGGCGTACAGGGGCCTCAGTTGCTGGAAGGTGTTGTGATAGAAGCCGCCGAGCAGGTGGAGCCCGTGTTCTTCGTTGCGCCAGCGCTGGTCCACGTTCCGGCCGGAAGCGCACTTGCCGCCGAGCCGCCAGCCCAGGGTGTAGACGTCGATTTCGTAGGCGCCCGCAGCCCAGCCAGGACTCTGGACGATTTCCCACGCCGCGGAAAGCGCGGCAGGCCCGCCGCCGAGAATAGCGACCTTCGTCGTGCCCATTCGAAGCCCCCCGAGTTGCTCGAGCGGAGGCGCCTAGGCAGACCCCCGCCGCGCTGTGGCACAACCTGCCACGATCGTGACAATCCGACACATGAGTCTATACCCGCCATGGGGGTTGACGGGGGGTTTCGTGAGGGCTGCGCGACGCGCGGCACACGCTCAGGTCAGCTCCCGGCCCAGGAGGGTTTCGAGAATTCGCAGAGGCGCCCTCGATGGATCCAGCATGGAGTTGACCGGAAGGTGATAGGTCTGCTCCAGCGCGTACTGGCCAGCTATTGCCGCATGGGACACCTGGTCCGTGAAGGTCATCCAGGTGCACCCTGCGGGAAAATCGTAGGCACTCTGAGCCACCTGCGATTGGTACGCGGAATCCGCTTTCATCCGGTCGTGCAGTTGCAGCATGTAGTGGTCATAGGCGGTGCGCCGCCGCTTGGTGATTCGAAGCAGCCTGAGCATGCGGTCGGAACCCCAGACCGGGCCGGAAATCGAGGGCAGGAAGCGCCGCGCCACATCTTCGAATGATTCACCGAGCTTCCAGTTGCGGGTGCTGCCATGCGGATTGATGTTGGCGAACACACGCAGGATCCGGTCGCCCTGCGTGGGCGAGGACGGGAAACTGTCTACGTGCAGGCGCGTGTCGTCCTTTCGCGGCGATGTGTGCCGGCCGCGAATCTCGGCCGGGCGAAAGCTGGTGCGGGCCTGCTCCAACCCGGTCTCGTAACGGGGCACCACGTTGCGCAGCAAGTCCCTGCTGGAAGTGGCGAAGCGGCTCATCATGTTGCGCAGTTGCTGCAGCGCCGCGTCATTGACGCTGCTGCCACGCAGCGCTCCGGTTGACGGATTCAGGCTGACATTCTTGGTCTTGCCGGCGACCTCCGGGGACAGGAGCAGGGCCTCGCCGGGCAGTACCGGGAATTCAAGCTGGGGGAACAGCAGGACGCCTCCCCGCTCCAGCACATCGATCGCGAGTTCCCGGTCAGCGGTCGGCACGGGCTGGTTCCAGCTCGCGGTTGGAAGAGTGATGATGTCTGTCATGTGCGATTACCCCTGGTGTCGCCCAGCGCATCATTCTGCTCCGGCCTCGGGCGACTGCGTGTGGTCAGCCGCTGGCCATAGCGCCTCTGTCGGGGGCAGACGCTGCTCTTTCCCGGTGATGCGCTCGATGGCGAGGGCGTACACCGTCACGCCGTCCAGGCGCGGATAGAAGCCCTTTGGGCGCGTTGAATCGTTGGCGTGGTACTTGGCCATGAGCGCGTCGAAGAACAGGGACTTCCGGGCACGGTCGTCGATGATCGCCACGCGGCCGAAAGCCACGACGCTCTGGTACTCGATGGACGTGTCGCATTCATAGCGCCCATATGCAAACACCTTGCCTGGGACGGATATTTCGAAACACACCCGCGGATCGTGGCGAACGTTGTCCTGCAGGTGGCCATGCGCGCTCGTGTTGTGCAGCCAGACCTGGCCATCGAGCCAGACATACAGCAGCGGGCAAACATACGGGGAACCGTCCGGACTGATCGTGGCCAGGTGGCCGCAGTAAGCGGTGGCCAGCAGCTCATCGAGCCTGGCTTGAGGCATCAGCTTGTCGCCACGGCGCACTGGTGGACTGCTCATGTGTTCACTCTCTGACTCTGAACGCCTAGGACTTCGCCTTCTTCGATGCTTTCGACTTGCCGGAACTGTTGAGGGCGACCGCCTGGCGAATGAGGACCTTGAAGGCGGACCCGTCGACTTCTTCCCCTTCGTGGATGTCGATCGCGCGGCGCGTGTTTCCGTCGAGGCTCGCGTTGAAGAGACGGGCCGGATCCTTCAGGGAGGCGCCCTTGGCGAAGGTCAGCTTCACGACGCTCTTGTAGGATTCGCCGGTGCAGATGATGCCGTCGTGCGACCAGATCGGCGTGCCCATCCACTTCCACTCCTCGACGACGTCCGGGTCTGCTTCCTTGATGAGCTTGCGCATCCTGGCGAGGGTGTCGCCGCGCCAGTCCCCGAGGTCGGCGATTCGTTTCGAGATGAGCTCCGATGCCGGCTGGCCCTGGCTCGCGTCCGGATTTTTCATGCTCTCATCCTGTTCAGCGGTTGCACCCCGCGAAGCTGGTCACACCGGACGCAGTTGATCCGCAACGGTCCGCGTCTTCTCGGTGGTCACGTCGCCGGTGTGGAGCGTGGACTTCCGCTCGATCAGCAACAGGTGGCACTCGTTCTCCGCCACCGGGTTGTGGCGCACTCCCTTGGGAACCACGAACATCTGGCCCTCCCGGAGTTCAACCGCTCCACCCTCCAGTTCGATGCGGAGACTACCCTTGAGAACGAGAAACATCTCGTCCTCGTTTGCGTGGCTGTGCCACGCCAGCGAACCATGAACCTTCGCGACTTTCACGTAGGCATCATCGACCTCGCCGACAACGCGAGGCGACCATAGTTCGGTAAGTCCGGCCGCGACTTCCTGGGGGCATACGGCCTGCGCCCAAAAGTCGAAGTTACTCATCCGAGAGAATTTCGTGGGTGAGGTTGTCCACCACGACGGGGCTGTCGAAGTAGGTGAGCGAGGGTTCCGTGCCGTACTTCTCGCGCACGAACGCTTTCCAGCTCTCGGTGTACATGGCGTCGGCTTCGGCCCGGGAATTCCAGAGATAGATTCCGCCGGCTGTGTTCCCTTCCGGCGAGAGGACATAGACCTTGCGGACAAGGCCAGGCACGCCCTGGTATTTCGGTGCCGTGCTGAGGAAGATCCTTCGTGCCTCCTCTCGCGTGATGGGCTTTGGCAACCGGAAGGTGGTGAAGACCGTGATCATTCGAACTCTCCTTCAGGGGTAGTGGTGGTTGACCGGCGGGTTCGGCGTCACCAGGGTGACGACCTGTCAGGCCGCTCGTCGCTGATAAAGGGCCGAGTGCTCATGCTTGTACTCTCCAAGTGGGCCCGCGCGTATCTCGGACGGCGCGAGTTGCTGAGGCTGCTTCAGGTAGGCATACGCAGAGACCATCCCCGGCGAATCGACGCCCTCCAATTCGAGAATCGTCCGGTGGTACCCGTCAAGCTCCGAGACTCGCTCCAGTGTGTCCATCGCGGTGATGGCCTCGACGTCGGCTCGGTACAGCTCGCCTGTCACCCGAAACCCACTGCCTGGCGCATCAATGAGCCAAGGCGAGTACCGGTCGCCGACCAGATACAGAGGGTACGCGACACGGGTCTTGAACGAACCAGGCACGCGCAGGCCTCGATTTGTACCGAAGTTCGGGAACCCGTCTTTCAAGGTGCCGAAAACGAACACAAGATGATCCATGGCCCTGCGGTCTAACGTCGGAGGTGAGCGGCGGGCCAAAGGGCGCGAAGCGGCCTTTGGAACGTCCGCTCGATGGAGGGGTCAGGCGCCTGGCGCACGCGACACTCTGTCATTGCAGGATACGCCGTTACTTTGAAAGCGGTGAGGCAGCGCGCTTGACCAAGAAAGCGCAGATAGCCAGAACGGCATTGAGCAACATAGCCAGGCGCGCGGTCACGATTAAGCTATCCAACATCGACCCTTCCCGCCCCTCGGCTCCTCTGTCCCTCGCACACATAGGAGTTTGTGACGTGCCCCCAGGTGAGCCGCACCGGTCTCGACCGACC
>JAQGMU010000083.1 GCA_028292195.1 Ramlibacter sp.
CACGCGCTTCGCGGCCGACGTCGCGCGCTGGCAGGCGGCCTTCGCGGCCAGGCCCGGCCCGCGCGTGGCCCTGTACTTCGACGACGCCTACGACTTCGCCTGTGCGCTGTTCGGCGCCTGGCATGCCGGCAAGGTGGCGGTGCTGCCCGGCGACGCCCAGCCGGCCACGCTCGCGCGGCTGTTGCCCGAGGTCGACGCCTGCGCCGGCGAGCTGCCCGGCGCGGTGCAGCCCGCCGCCACTGCCGGCGACCAGCCGCTGCAGCCCCTGGACCTGCGCCAGACGCCCGCCGTCATCTACACCTCCGGCTCCAGCGGCCAGCCGATCGCCATCCACAAGCGGCTGGCGCAGCTCGACTCGGAGATCCAGCACCTGGAGCAGGTGTTCGGCCCGCCCATGGACGCGGGCGGTGCGCCGGTGATCCACGCCACCGTCTCGCACCAGCACATCTACGGCCTGCTGTTCGTCACCATCTGGCCGCTGGCCGCGGGCCGGCTGGTCGAAGTGGAAAAGATCGCCTATCCGGAGCAGATGGCCGAGCGGCTGGCGCGCGAGCCTTCGGTGCTGGTCTCCAGCCCGGCGCACCTGCGGCGGCTGCCCGAGACACTGGATTGGGCCGCGGCGCGCGCGCAGGTCCGAGCGATCTTTTCTTCCGGCGGCCCGCTGCCGCCCGAGTCCTCGCAACAGGCCCACGCGCTGCTGGGCCAGTCGCCGACCGAGGTCTACGGCAGCTCGGAAACCGGCGGCGTGGCCTGGCGCCAGCGCGCCCGCGACGGCGACGCCTGGACGGCGCTGCCCGGCGTGCAATGGCGGCTGCGGGACGACACGCTGTGCGTGCAGTCCTCGCACCTCGATGGCGACGAGTGGTGGGAGACCTCCGACCGCGCCAAGGTGCTGGACGACGGCCGCTTCGTGCTGCAGGGCCGCGCCGACCGCATCGCCAAGATCGAGGAGAAGCGCGTGTCGCTGGTGGCGATGGAAGACGCGCTGCTGGCCAGCGGCGCCATCGCGGAAGCGAAGGCACTGATCGTGGTCAGCGAGCACGGCCCGCGCCTGGCCGTGGTGGCGGTTCCGAATGCCGAAGGCTGGGCCACGCTGCAGGCGCACGGCAAGCTGGCGCTGAACGGCCAGCTGCGGGTGCACCTGCTGCAAAGCTTCGAGCGGGTGGTGCTGCCGCGCCGCTTCCGCTACGTGCGCGAGCTGCCGGTCAACATGCAGGGCAAGGCCACCGAGGCACTGCTGGCGGCGCTGTTCCAGCCCGGGCTGCCGCAGGCGCAGTGGCGCGAGCGGCGCACGCCGCAGGCGGCCGTGAGCCTGGACATCGTGCCGCAGCTGCGCGTGTTCGACGGCCACTTTCCTGGCGCCCCGGTGCTGCCGGGCGTGGTGCAGCTCGATTGGGCGATCCAGTTCGGCCGCCAGGCCTTTCCGCTGCCGGCCCGCTTCCTGCGCGCCGAGCAGCTGAAGTTCTCGCTGCCGGTGCTGCCGCCGCTGCAGCTGGAGCTGGCGCTGGAATGGGACGACGCGGTCCGGCAACTCAAATTCAGTTTCAGCTCGCAGCGCGGCCTGCATTCGAGCGGCCGGCTGGTGTTCGGGGCGGCCGATGTTTGATCCGGTCGTCGTCGTTCCGGTCTACGACCACCCCGCCACCATAGGCGCCGTGACGCAGCAAGTGCGCGCCCAGGGCTTGCACTGCATCCTGGTCGACGACGGCAGCAGCGCCGAGTGCGCCGCGGTTCTCGACGCGCTGGTCGCGGCGCAACCGCGGGACATCTCGCTGGTGCGCCTGCCGGCCAACCAGGGCAAGGGCGCGGCCATGGTCGCCGGCTTCCGCGCGGCGGCCGGACTTGGCCACACGCACGTCCTGCAGGTCGATGCCGACGGCCAGCACGCCTGCAGCGACATCCCGCAGTTCCTGGCCCTGGCGCGCTGGAACCCGGAGGCGGTGATCGCCGGCTGCCCCATCTGGGACGACAGCGTGCCCAAGGGCCGGCTCTACGGCCGCTACCTGACCCACGTCTGGGTCTGGATCAACACGCTCTCGTTCGACATCCGCGACTCGATGTGCGGCTTCCGGCTGTATCCGCTGGCCACCCTGCTGCCGCTGCTGGACGAGGAGCGGATCGGCCGGCGCATGGACTTCGACAGCGACGTCATCGTGCGGCTGCACTGGCGCGGGGTGCCGGTCATCAACCAGCCGACCCGCGTGACCTATCCGCAGGACGGCATCTCCCACTTCCGACTCGGGCGCGACAACGTGCTGATCTCGGCCATGCATGCCAGGCTCTTCCTGGGCATGCTCTGGCGGGCGCCACGGCTCCTGTGGCGTAAAGTCGCCGAGTCATGAGCACCTCCGCCGCCGTTCATTGGGCTCGCATCGGCGAGTCCACCTTCGCCGCCGGCATCTGGTTCCTGTATGGCGTGCATGCCGTGGCCGGGCGCCGGCTGTTGCGCGGGCTGCTGTGGCCGGTGGTGGCCTTCTACGCGCTGACCCAGCCGCGGGCCCGCCGCGCATCGCTGGACTACCTTGGCCGCATGCAGGCGGCGCACGGCGTTCTCGGCGAAGCGCCGGGCCTGAAGCACTGGCTGCGCCACCTGATGTCGTTCGCCGAAACGATGCTCGACAAGCTGCTGGCCACTTCGGGCCGCTACCGCTTCGCCAACGTCCGCATCGAGGGCCAGGAGCAGGTCGACGCGCTGGTGGCGCAGGGACGTGGCGCGCTGCTGGTGACGGCCCACGTCGGTTGCCTCGAGCTGTGCCAGGCCCTGGCCGCGCGCCTGCCCGGCCTGCGGCTCACGGTGCTGGTGCACACGCGCCATGCCGAACGCTTCAACGCCATCCTGCGGCGCCTGAACCCGGCCAGCCGGGTCGAGCTGCT
>JAQGMU010000087.1 GCA_028292195.1 Ramlibacter sp.
GCCAGCCGCATGCTCGAGCGCGGCGAGATCGACTACGCGCTGGTCGTCGACGGCGAGACCGCCAATATGGTCTACGACAAGACCATGGCCCGCCTGAACCTTCCGGACGTCACCGAAGAGCAGTTCCGCAGCGAACTGGCTTCGCTCACGCTGGGCTGCGGCGCTGCCGCGATGGTCCTGTCGCGCACCGACCTGTGCCCGGACGCGCCGCGCTACAAGGGCGGCGTCACCCGCGCAGCGACCGAATGGAACCGCCTGTCCCGCGGCAACCTCGACCGCATGGTCACCGACACCCGCATGCTGCTGATCGAAGGGCTCAAGCTCGCCACCAAGACCTTCGCCGCGGCCAAGCTGGCGCTGGGCTGGGTGGTCGGCGAGCTCGACGAGTTCGTCATCCACCAGGTCAGCCGCGTGCACACCGACGCCTTCGTGCGCACCTTCGGCATCGACCCGCAGAAAGTTCTGACCATCTTCCACGAGCACGGCAACATCGGCCCGGCCTCGGTGCCGATCGTGCTGTCGAAGCTGCGCGAGCTCGGCCGCCTGAAGAAGGGCAGCCGCATCGCCCTGCTCGGCATCGGCTCGGGCCTGAACTGCTCGATGGCCGAAGTCGTCTGGTGACTGCGGCGCTGGCGCGCCTGCGCGCGCGGGGCCCGTTTCCCGACTACCCGTTCGAGCCCAAGGCCTTCGTGCATGCGAACGGCCTGAGCCAGAGCTTTCTCGACGAAGGCCCGCGCGACGGCGAGGTCGTGCTCATGCTGCACGGCAATCCCTCGTGGAGCTTCTACTGGCGGCATCTGGTGCTCGGCCTGCGCGACCGCTATCGCTGCATCGTGCCGGACCACATCGGCATGGGCCTGTCCGAGAAGCCCGACGATTCGAAATATGCCTATACCCTGCAGTCGCGCATCGACGACCTCGAGGCGCTGCTGCAGCACCTGGGCGTGACCGGGCCGCTGACGCTGGCGGTGCACGACTGGGGCGGCATGATCGGCTTCGGCTGGGCGCTCAAGCACGCCGACCGGGTGAAGCGCCTGGTCATTCTCAACACCGCGGCCTTTCCGCTGCCTTCCGCCAAGCGCATGCCCTGGCGGCTGCGCCTGGGCCGCGATTCGAGGCTCGGCGGCTGGGCGATTCGCCGCTTCAACCTGTTCGCGCGCGGCGCGGCGCGCTTCGGCACGATGCGCAAGTTGCCCGAGGAAGTGCGCGCCGCGTACAGCGGCGTCTACGAAGGCTGGCAGGACGCGATCTCGACCTTGCGCTTCATGCAGGACATCCCGCTCGCCCCTGGCGATCGGGCCTGGCCGCTGGTGGAAGCCGCGGGTCTGGCGCTGCCCGGCTACTCCGACCGTCCGGCCTTCCTCGGCTGGGGCCTGCGCGACTTCGTGTTCGACAGGCATTTCCTCGCCGGCTTCCGCAAGGCGCTGCCGCAGGCGGAAGTGCACGCCTACAAGGACGCCGGGCACTACATCCTCGAGGACAAGCACGAGGAGCTGGTGCCGGCGATCCGCGCTTTCCTCGACGCCAACCCCCTGTAGGAGCGGCTGTTAGCCGCGACTGCTTTCGCGAATCCGAAAACAAGAGCAGTCGCGGCTGCAGGCGCGCGAACTCGGCGTCGTCGCGCGGCTGGCGCGCGACTTCAGCGGCAGCACCAGCTACCAGCTCGGGCTCGGCTTTCGCCGCGGCCAGCCGGAAGTGCTGGTGACCAGCAACCTGCAGGGCATGGCCCTCAACCTGCCGGCGCCGCTGGCGAAGACGGCCGACGCGGCGCTGCCGATCCGCTACGAAAACGCGCTCACCCGCGAGTCGCTGGCGCAAGCCGCGGCCGGTGGCACGGCGCGCCTGCAGGACACGCTGTCGCTGGAGCTGGGGCGCCTGGGCAGTGTCAGCTACCTGCGCGAACTGGGCGGGGCCGAGCCGCAGGTGCTGCGTGGCGCCATCGCGGTGGGGCCGGGCGCGGGCGGCACCGTGGTGCTCCCCGACGAGGGCGTGAGCGCCAACGTGCAGCTGGGGACCTTCGATGTCGACGCCTGGCAGCAGGCGCTGACGCGCGTGTTCAACGCCGAGGCGGTCACGCCGGCATCGGCATCGGCACCGGCGGTGGAAGGCGCGGCCGCGACAGCGCCGGCCGTCCTGGGCTACATGCCCACGGTGCTGGCATTGCGCGCGCGCCAGGTCGCCGGTGAAGGCCGCACGCTGCACAACGTGGTGGTGGGCGGCTCGCGCGACGGCCCCACCTGGCGCGCCAACGTCACGGCCGACGAATTGGACGGCTACGTCGAATACCGCCAGCCGCAAGGCGCGGGCGCGGGCCGCTTTCATGCGCGGCTGGCCCGCCTGAACATCGCGGCGGCGGCGGCCAACCAGGTCGAGGCCCTGCTGGAACAGCAGCCGGGCAACATCCCCGCACTCGACGTCGTGGTCGAGGACTTCGAACTCAAGGGCCGCAAGCTGGGGCGGCTGGAAATCGACGCCAGCAACCGCGGCGCCGCAACGGTGGCTCGCGAAGGCGGCGTGCGCGAATGGCGGCTCAACAGGCTCACGCTCACCACGCCCGACGCCACCTTCACCGCTTCCGGCAACTGGGCGGCGCTGAGCGTGCAGTCGCCGCCGGCCTCGGCCAACCCCCGCCTGGTGATCAAGGCCGCCGAGCGGCGCCGCACGGCGATGAAGTTCAAGCTGGAGATCGCCGACGCGGGGCAGCTGCTGACGCGCTTCGGCATGAAGGACATCGTGCGGCGCGGCCGCGGCACCATGGAAGGCAACGTGGCCTGGGTCGGCTCGCCGCTGGCGCTGGACTACCCCACGCTCACCGGCGGCTTCAGCGTCAACGTCGAATCCGGCCAGTTCATGAAGGCCGACCCGGGCCTGGCCAAGCTGCTGGGGGTGCTGAGCCTGCAGTCCCTGCCGCGCCGGCTGGCACTGGACTTCCGCGACGTCTTCAGCGACGGCTTCGCCTTCGACTTCGTGCGCGGCGACCTCACCATCGAACAGGGCATGGCCGCCACCAACAACCTGCAGATGAAGGGCGTGAACGCCGCCGTGCTGATGGAAGGCAAGGCCGACATCGCCCGCGAGACGCAGGACCTGAAGGTGGTGGTGGTGCCCGAGATCAATGCCGGCACCGCCTCGCTGGTGGCGACCGTGATCAACCCGGCGCTCGGCCTCGGCACCTTCCTGGCGCAGATGTTCCTGCGCGAGCCGCTGATGAAGGCGGCGACCCAGGAATTCCACGTCGACGGCACCTGGGCCGACCCCCGCGTCACCCGCGTCGGCCGCAACGGCGCCGTGCCGGCCGCCCGCTGAAGGAGTCCCGCATGAAGATCGCCGCCCTGCAGACCGTGTCCGCCGCCAGCGTCGCCGCCAACCTGGAAGCGGCCGCCACGCTGCTGGCTGAAGCGGCCCGCGCCGGCGCCGAGCTGGCCGTGCTGCCGGAGTATTTCTGCCTGATGGGGCACAAGGACACCGA
Organism: Ramlibacter sp.; assembly: GCA_028292195.1. Lineage (GTDB taxonomy): Bacteria > Pseudomonadota > Gammaproteobacteria > Burkholderiales > Burkholderiaceae_C > Ramlibacter. The sequence continues at coordinate 3,470 of JAQGMU010000087.1, forward strand.
CAAGCTGGCGGTGCGCGAAAACTTCGGCGCCGGCGCCGTGCAGGACTTCCTGGCGCAGCAGGCGAAGGCGCTCGGCCTCTGGATCGTCGGCGGGACGATGCCGCTTGCGGCCGGCGATGCCGCGCACGTGCGCAACACCAGCCTGGCGTACTCGCCGCAGGGCGAGTGCGTGGCGCGCTACGACAAGATCCACCTGTTCCAGTTCGACAACGGCCGCGAGCAGTACGACGAGTCGCGGGTGATCGAGGCCGGGCATCAGCCCCAGTCGTTCGTGCTGCCCTCGCGCGACGGCCACGCCTGGAAGGTGGGGCTCACGGTCTGCTACGACCTGCGCTTTCCCGAGCTGTACCGCGCGCTGGCCGCCGACCTGCTGCTGGTCCCCAGCGCCTTCACCTACGTCACCGGCGAGGCGCACTGGGAGCTGCTGCTGCGCGCCCGCGCGGTGGAGAACCTGGCCTACGTCTGCGCGCCGGCGCAGGGCGGCAAGCACGAGACCGGCCGCCGCACCTGGGGCCACTCGATGGTGGTCGACCCCTGGGGCGTCGTGCTGGCGCAGCGCGAGGAAGAAGGCCCGGGCGTGGTGCTGGCCGAGATCACGGCGGAACGCATGGTGCAGGTGCGCCGCCAGCTGCCCGCGCTGGCGCACCGCGTCCTGTGAGCCCCGCACGGCCGCCCGCGGGGGCTTCCAGCGCAGCGCGCGGCGCGGAGGTGCTGCCGTGATTTCGGCGTTCGTCCCCGGGCCGTTCCGCCCGCGCCGCGTGATGGCCTGGCGGCGCTGGTCGCTGTGGGGCCTGCTGGGGGTGCTGGTGGTCGGCATGCTGGTCACGCTGGTGTACCTGGCGGCGCGCTACGAAGCCAGCCAGGCCCAGAGCAACGTGGAGCGGGACGCCGCCGACGCGCTGAGCGACATCCGCTCGGCCCTCACGCGCAACGTGCAGACGCTGCAGGCCTTGCAGTCGGGGCAGTACAGCCCCGGGCAATGGCAGCTGGAAGCCGCCAGGCTGCTGCGCGAGAACCGCGAATGGGTGCGGATCGAGTGGCGCAGCCCGCAGCTGCAGCTGCTGGCGGAATCGGACACGCCCTTCCGGCCGCCGGTGTTCGTGCGCTTCGGCCGGGAAAACTCGCTGCCGGAAGTGCAGCAGGCCTGCAGCACCGCCCGCCACATCTCGAGCCACGCCTATGCGCGCAGCCACTTCGTGCCGCAGCCCGATGGCACCGGCCTGGAGCTGATGGAGCTGTGCCTGCCGCAGGTCAGCTCCGGCCGGCTGGTCGGCTACCTGGTTGCGACCTATTCGCTCAGCGAACTGCTGGCCAGCCGCATCGGCCCGCAGCTGGGGCGCAGCCAGGAGGTGTCGTTCACCGAGGCCGACGGCACCCGGCTGGCGATGCACGGCCTGGCGCGGCGCGGCACCCGCGTCTTCACCGCGCAGCAACTGCTGGACCTGCCGGGCAGCACCATGGTGCTGCGCCTGGACAGCTGGCGCTCGCAGCCGGACGTGTTCCCCAACGTGCTGACCGCGCTGGTCACCGTGATGTCGATCGCGCTGGTGACGGTGCTGTTCCTGCTGGGCCACGACACCCGGCGCCGGCTGCGCGTGGAACAGGACCTGGCCGACGCGCTGGCCTTCCGCAAGGCGATGGAGGATTCGCTGGTGACCGGCCTGCGGGCGCGCGACCTGGTCGGGCGCACCACCTATGTCAACCCGGCCTTCTGCCAGATGGTGGGCTTCGCGCCCGAAGACATGTTGGGGCACGAGGCGCCGGCGCCCTACTGGCCGCCGGAGCTGGCCGAGGAATACCGCAAGCGCCAGCAGGTGCGGCTGGTGGCCGGCAACGCGCCGCCGCGCGAGGGCTTCGAATCGGTCTTCATGCGCAAGGACGGCGCCCGCTTCCCGGTGCTGATCATCGAGGCGCCGCTGATCAACGCGCACGGCCTGCAGACCGGCTGGATGAGCGCGGTGCTGGACATCAGCGAGCAGCGCCGGGTGGAGGAACTCTCGCGCGCCAGCCAGGAGCGGCTGCAGGCCACCGCGCGGCTGGCCACCGTCGGCGAGATGGCTTCGCTGCTGAGCCACGAGCTGAACCAGCCGCTGGCCGCCATCGCCAGCTATGCCACCGGCTCGATGAACCTGCTGCAACAGTCGACGGCGCCGTCGGCGGCCGACCTGCAGCTGGCCATGGGCCGCATCGCGGAGCAGGCCGAGCGCGCCGGCCGCGTGATCAAGAGCGTGCACGACTTCGTGCGCCGGCGCGACCAGGCGCGCGAGCCGGTGGCGCCGCGGGCGCTGTTCGACGCCATCCTGCCGCTGGTGAACCTGCAGGCGCGCAAGCTGGGCGTGCGGGTCGAGAGCCGCATCGCCGAGCCCTTGCCGCTGGTGCTGTGCGACCGCACGATGGTGGAGCAGGTGCTGCTGAACCTGGCGCGCAACGCGATGCAGGCGATGGACGAAGCCGGCGTGCCGCAGCCATCGCTGCTGCTGCAGGTGCGCGTCGCGGGCGCCTCCGAGATCGGCAAGCGCTGGCTGGAGTTTTCGGTGGCCGACGTCGGGCCCGGCATCGCCGACGAGGTGAAAGAGCAGCTGTTCACGCCCTTCTTCACCACCAAGGCCGAGGGCATGGGCCTGGGCCTGAGCCTGTGCCGCACGGTGGTGGAGCAGCACGGGGGATACCTCCTGTTCGAGCCCAACCAGCCCCAAGGTACGATCTTCCGGTTCACCCTGCCCGCCCAAGCCGCCTGATGCAACCCGCGACCGACGCCACCGTATTCATCGTCGACGACGACGCCGGCGTGCGCGAGGCGCTGGCCTGGCTGCTGCGCTCGCGCCGGCTGCTGTCTTCGTCCTTCGGGAGCGCCGAGGAGTTCGAGGCGATGCTGGGCAACGACTGGCGCCCGTCCCAGGCCTGCTGCCTGCTGCTGGACGTGCGCATGCCCGGCATGAGCGGGCTCGCCCTGTTCGACCAGCTGGCCGAGCGCGGGCTGGTGCATTGCATGCCGGTGATCTTCCTGACCGGCCATGCCGACGTGCCGACCGCGGTCGACATGGTCAAGCGCGGCGCCTTCGATTTCTGCGAGAAACCGTTTTCCGACAACGCGCTGGTCGACCGCATCGAGGAAGCACTGCGCAAGTCGGCCGAGGTGCTGGCGGCGCAGCGCGCACTGGGGCAACTGCAGACGCGGCTGGCCGACCTGACCGAGCGCGAGCGCGACGTCATGCTGCTGGTGGCCAAGGGCCTGCCGAACAAGCTGATCGCCGACCAGCTGGCGATCAGCGTGCGCACGGTGGAAGTGCACCGGGCGCGGGTGTTCGACAAGATGGAAGTGAAGTCGGCGGTGGAGCTGGCGAACCTGCTGCGATCGTTGTGACGCGCGCTGGGGTCGCTGGCGCGAACCCAGCCTACAAATCCTTGTTCTTTTCTTCCTCGCGCGGCGGTTCGCCGCCCTTGCGGCCGGAGAACATCGTCCACCAGACGATGCCCACCAGCAGCAACATGGCAAGTAGGGCTTCAAGCAGAATCAGCAGCATGTCCCGAGTCCTGTGGCTGGCCGCCATTGTAGGAACGCTGGCGGCCTGCTCCAGCGTACCCCTGCCGCGCGAACCGGCGGTGGTGCCGGCCGTCATCGTTCCATCCGTCCCTGTTGCCGTTCCGCCGGCGCCGGAAGACAACGCCCCGCTGCCGCCCGCGCTGGGGCGCGGCAAGGTGCGCTGGCAGCCGGTACGCTGGTCGGAATTGCCGGGCTTCGCGGACGACGCGCTGCACGAAGCCTGGAACGCGTGGATCCGCAGTTGCGAACGGCCGCTGCCGCCGCATGCGGCCTTGTGCCCGGAAGTGCGTCGCCTTTCGATCGCCTCCGCCGAGGAGCAGCGCGCCTGGATGGTGCGGCGGCTGCAGCCGTATCGCGTCGAGCCGCTGGCGGGCGGCGCCGAACCGCTGCTCACCGGCTACTACGAGCCGATGCTCGATGCGGCGCGCCAGCCGAACACCGGCCAGCAGGTGCCGCTGTACCGGCCACCGGCCGACCTGGCCCTGCGCCGTCCCTGGTATACGCGGCAGGAGATCGACACCTCGCCGGGGGTGCGCGCCGCGCTGCGCGGGCGCGAGATCGCCTACGTGGCCGATCCGCTCGACGCGCTGGCGCTGCAGATCCAGGGCTCGGGGCGGCTGCGCGTGGCGGAGCCCGATGGCCGCATCAGCGTCGTGCGAGTTGCCTTTGCGGGCAGCAACGAGCAGCCTTATCGCAGCGTCGGCGGCTGGCTGTTGCAGCAGGGCGCGACGCGCGATGCGTCCTGGCCCGGGATCAAGGCCTGGGCGCGCGCGAATCCGCAACGCTTGCAGGAACTGTTGTGGAGCAATCCGCGCGTGACCTTCTTCCGCGAGGAGCCGCTGTCGGAGCTCGACGCCGCCTTTGGCCCGCGCGGCGCGCAGGGCGTGCCGCTGACGTCGGGGCGCTCGATCGCGGTGGACAGGGACGGGATTCCGTACGGCACGCCGGTCTGGCTGGCCAGCCCGGGGCCGCTGCTGAACCTGCAGCGGCTGGTGTTCGCGCAGGACACCGGCAGTGCGATCGTCGGCGCGGTGCGGGCGGATTACTTCGTGGGCTGGGGGGATGCGGCCGGGGAGATCGCCGGGCGCTTGAAGCAGCCGCTGGCGTTGTGGGTGTTGTGGCCGCGGTGAGCGCTGCGCGCGTCGGTGGGGTCGCTTGCGCGAACCCACCCTACACGTCGATGCGACGTACAACCCCGCGCTTCCCAGATGCGACGTACAACCCCGCGCTTCCCAGGTAGGGTGGGTTGCGCGCGCAGCCGCACCCCACCGTTTCAGGCCTTGAGATGCCCCAGCGGCCAGCTGGAACTCGCCTTCACCTCTCCCAGCGAAAAACTGGTGTGGATGTCCTTCACGTTCGGCAGGTTGATCAGCACCTGGCGCGCCAACTGCGCGAAGGTGTCGAGGTCGCGCGTCACCACCTGCAGCTGGAAGGTGCCGGCGCCGCTGATGTAGTGGCAGGAGACGATCTCCGGGATCTTGCGGATCGCCTCTTCCATCTCGCGCGTGCGCTCGCCGGTGTTGCGGTCGGCGTCCAGCCGCACGAAGGCCAGCACGCCCAGGCCGATGCGGTGGCGGTCGATCTCGGCGTGGTAGCCCTTGATGTAGCCGGCCTCCTCCAGCGCCCGCACGCGCCGCCAGCAAGGCGCCGCCGACAGGCCCACGCGCTGCGCCAGTTCGGCGTTCGTCAACCGCGCGTCGGCTTGCAGCTCGTCCAGGATCTGGACGTCATAACGGTCAAGCGTTTCCAATTTTTCGCCTTTCGAGCAAGATCCTTTCTCATCCTAGGGCATTCCGGGCACAGAACGCAATGACATATCGGCGGTGCAGCCATACACTCGTCGGCATGAATGCACCCCTTCCCGAACACATTCGCAAGGCGCTCGAGACCGTCACGCTGGACGACAAGTACTCGCTGGATTACGGCCGCGCCTTCATGAGCGGGGTGCAGGCCCTGGTCAAGCTGCCGATGCTGCAGCGCCAGCGCGACGCGCTGCAGGGCCGCAACACCGCCGGCTTCATCAGCGGCTACCGCGGCTCGCCCCTCGGGGGTTACGACCAGGCGCTGTGGAAGGCCAAGAAGTACCTGCAGGCGCAGAACATCGTGTTCCAGCCGGGCGTGAACGAGGAGCTCGCCGCCACCGCGCTGTGGGGCACCCAGCAACTGGGCTTCGCGCCCCCCGGCACCAACAGGTACGACGGCGTGTTCGGCATCTGGTACGGCAAGGGCCCCGGCGTAGACCGCTGCTCGGACGTGTTCAAGCACGCCAACATGGCCGGTACCACGCCCTGGGGCGGCGTGCTCGCGGTGGCCGGCGACGACCACGTGGCCAAGAGCTCCACGGCGGCGCACCAGAGCGACCACATCTTCAAGGCCTGCGGCCTGCCGGTGTTCTTCCCCACCAACGTGCAGGAGATCCTGGACCTGGGCCTGCACGCGCTGGCCCTGAGCCGCTACTCCGGTGTCTGGGCCGGCATGAAGACGATCCAGGAGATCGTCGAGTCGAGCGCCACCGCCACCATCGATCCGGACCGCGTCCGGATCCGGATTCCCACCGACTTCGAGATGCCGCCCGGCGGCGTGCACATCCGCTGGCCGGACAACGCGCTGGAACAGGAAGCGCGCCTGTTCGACTACAAGTGGTACGCCGCGCTGGCCTACATCCGCGCCAACCGCCTGAACCACAACGTGGTCGAAGGCCCGAACGACCGCTTCGGCATCATCGCCAGCGACAAGGCCTACAACGACACCCGCCAGGCCCTGCTGGACCTGGGCCTGGATGATGAAACGTGCCGGCGACTCGGCATCCGCGTGCACAAGGTCGCCGTGGTGTGGCCGCTGGAAGCGCAGGGCACGCGCGAATTCGCGCAGGGCCTGCGCGAGATTCTGGTGGTGGAGGAAAAGCGCCAGGTCATCGAGTACCAGATCAAGGAAGAGCTTTACAACTGGCGGCCCGACGTGCGACCCAACGTGCTGGGCAAGTACGACCAGATCGAGGGCGATTTCTCCGGCGGCGAATGGTCGATGCCGAACCCGACCGCCCACACGCTGCTGCGCGCCAACGCCGACCTGTCGCCGGCGCTGATCGCCCGTGCCATCGCGCACCGCCTGAAGAAGCAGGGGCTGGACGGCGACGTGCTGGCCCGCATCGACGCCCAGCTCGCCATCCTGCAAGCCAAGGAGCGGGCGATGCAGGCGGTGGAGGTCAAGGGCGACCGCCAGCCCTGGTTCTGCTCCGGCTGTCCGCACAACACGTCCACCGTGGTGCCGGAAGGCTCGCGCGCCATGGCCGGCATCGGCTGCCACTTCATGGCCACCTGGATGGACCGCGCCACCGTCGGCTTCACCCAGATGGGCGGCGAGGGCGTGCCCTGGGTCGGCCAGCAGCCGTTCACCACCGACAAGCACATGTTCGCCAACCTCGGCGACGGCACCTATTTCCACAGCGGCCTGCTGGCGATCCGCCAGGCGATCGCCGCCGGCGTCAACATCACCTACAAGATCCTCTACAACGACGCGGTCGCCATGACCGGCGGCCAGCCGCTGGGCGAGCGCCCCGAGGGCCACACGCCGCTGCAGATCCTGCACAGCCTCAAGGCCGAAGGGGTGGGCAAGCTGGTGGTGGTGACCGACCAGCCGGAGAAGTACGACGGCGCCGACCT
>JAQGMU010000088.1 GCA_028292195.1 Ramlibacter sp.
TGACCTGCGTGGCCGAGATGCCCAAGATGGTCGACACCTACAACAAGTACCACGGCAAGGGCTACGAGCACATGGCGGTGGCCATGAGCTACGACCCGCCCAGCTACGTCGTGAACTACGCCGCCACGCGCAAGCTGCCGTTCCAGGTCGCCATCGACAACACCGGCAACGTCGCCAAGGCCTGGGGCGAAGTGCAGCTGACGCCCACGTCGTACGTGGTCAACAAGAAGGGCGAGATCGTGAAGCGGTATGTCGGCGAGCCGGATTTCGCGGAGCTGCACCAGTTGATCGAGAAGCTGCTGGCGGAGTCCTGACGCCCAGACCGTGGCTCACCAAAAAGCCCCGCAGCGCGGGGCTTTTTCATTGGCGGAGCCGGTTCAGTTGTTCCTGAAATTATCGTGGCAGGCCTTGCAGGCCGCCGCCGTCTGGCCGAACGCCGTCTTCAGGTTGTCCAGGTTGTTGGTCTTGGCCGCCGCGACCAGCTTGCTGGTTTCTCCCATCAGCTTTTCGTTGTGCTCCTTGAACTTCACCTGTTCCTTCCAGATGTCCGCCTTGGCCTTCTGCGAAATGCCCTCGCTGGCGGGCACGAAGCCGGCCCACGGCAGGTGGGACATGTTCTCCACGGTCTCCGCGTTCTCCAGGGCGGACTTGGCATCGTAGGGCGCGCGGCCGTTCACCATCGCGCCGATCCGGCCGAAGTGCTGGCTCATGACGAACAGGGCGCTCTGGCGGTACTTGACGGCGTCTTCCGGCTTGGCGAACTGGGCCGACGCGGGCGCCGCGACGGCGCAGGCTGCGGCCGCAATGGCCAGAGAGGCAATGAACTTCATGGGCTTCTTCTCCTTGGGTTGAACGGGCGGATGCCAGTCCGGCTGAGTGGAGTATCGTGAAAAAAGTTTCACGCGGAACTCCGGACCGCGGGAAATTACTAAGCTCCGAGCGCAACCAACAACAAGGAAAATCCATGGCGTATCGCGTCCGGGTGTGGGACCTGCCCACCCGCGTCTTCCACTGGCTGCTGGTGGCCTGCGTCGCCGGGCTGATTGCCACCGGCTACGCCGGCGGCCCCGCCCTCGAGTGGCATGCCCGCCTGGGCTACTGCGTGCTGGCCCTGCTGCTGTTCCGGATCGTCTGGGGCTTCGTCGGCGGGCGCTGGACCCGCTTCGCCAGTTTCCTTTACCACCCGCGTGCCGTGCTGGCCTACCTGCGGGGCCAGGCCCACCCGGACCACCTGGTTGGCCACAACCCGCTGGGCGCCGGCTCGGTCTACGCCATGCTGGTGGTGCTGCTGGCGCAGGTGGGAACCGGGCTGTTTGCCGACGACGAGACCGCCTTCACCGGGCCCCTGAACCGCTTCGTTTCCACCAGCAAGGGCCTGGCCGCGACCTGGTACCACAAGCAAATCGGCCAGTGGCTGGTGATCATCCTGGTCCTGCTGCACGTCGGGGCGGTGCTGTTCTACCTGGTGAGGAAGCGGCAGAACCTGATCGTGCCCATGATCAAGGGCGACAAGGAGGTGGATACGCCGGCGGTGTCCGCGCGCGACGACGCGGTTTCGCGGCTGGGCGCCGCCGTGGTGCTGGCCGTGGCGGCCGCCGCCGTCACCTGGCTGGTGCGGCTGGGAGCTACCGCTTAACGGATAGGCAGCTCAGCCGTTGGGGAGTGGCTAAACTTCACCGTCCAACCACTCCGTTTCCGGACTCTTTGGACACCGCCCCCCTACCCGCGCTGGAACTGGTATCCCCCAGCGACCCGCGCGAGCTCGACGAGGTTCGAGCCATCTTCCGGGAGTACGCCGCCGGCCTCGGCGTCGATCTCTGCTTCCAGCAATTCGACGAGGAACTCGTCACCCTGCCCGGCGAGTACGCGGAGCCGCGTGGCGCCCTGCTGCTGGCTCGTGTCGATGGCGAGGTGGCCGGCTGCTGCGCGCTGCGGCCGCTGGACGCGGCCGACTACCCCAACGCGGCCGAAATGAAGCGCCTGTTCGTGCGCAAGGCCTTCCGCGGCTTCGGCCTGGGCCGGCAGCTGGCCGAGGCGGCGCTCGATGCCGCCCGCCGGGCCGGCTATGCCTGCGTGCTGCTGGACACGCTGGACGACATGGAGGCGGCGCGGGCGCTCTATCAGGACCTGGGGTTCGAGGACATCCCGCCCTACTACCACAACCCCATCGCGGGCGCCCACTACCTCAAGGCCGACCTGTGGAACAGCGGGCCGGCCCCGCTCAGCTCGCGGTTCTGAAAAAAGTCAGCCCTTCACTTGCGAGAGCAGCGTCCCGGCGTCGCTCACCTCGAACTTGCCCGGCCCTTCGACGTTCAGCGTCTGCACCTTGCCGTCCTTGACCAGCATCGAGTAGCGGTTGCTGCGCACGCCCATGCCGCGGCCGGTGAGGTCCAGCGTCAGGCCCGTGGCTTTCGCGAAGTCGCCGCTGCCGTCGGCCAGCATGCGGACCTTGCCGTTGGTCTTCTGGTCGCGCGCCCAGGCGCCCATCACGAAGGCGTCGTTCACGCTCACGCACCAGATCTCGTCGACACCGGCGCTCTTGAGCTCGGCGAACTTCTCGACGTAGCCCGGCACGTGCTTGGCCGAGCAGGTCGGCGTAAAGGCGCCCGGCAGCGCGAACAGGGCGATGGTCTTGCCCTTGGTGGCCTCGCTCACCTTCACCGGGTTCGGCCCGATGCTGCAGCCATTGCCCTCGACTTCCGAATATTCCATCAGCGTCGCGTCCGGCAGCGTATCTCCAACCTTGATCATGTGGTGCTCCTGTGTGGGTGTTGCTTGGACAAAAAGAATCGGCCCACGATTGTGGGCCGAATTCAGGTGCTTTGCAGCCGGGGGGCTGCAGGCGCGGAGGTTCAGACCTCCGACGCCTTCTCGACCAGGCGGGACACGACCCAGTTCTTGGTCTTCGAGATCGGCTTGCTCTCGGTGATCTCGATGACGTCGCCGGTGTGGTACTCGCCCTTTTCGTCATGGGCGTGGTACTTGCTCGACTTCATCACGATCTTGCCGTAGAGCGCGTGCTTCACGCGCCGCTCGACCAGCACGGTCACGGTCTTGGCGCGCTTGTCGCTGACCACCTTGCCAACGAGGGTGCGCTTGAGGGAGGTCTTGGCTTCCGTCATGTTCACTCCTTGGTTTTGGTTTCAGTGGCGCGCTTCTGACCGAGGATGGTCTTGGCGCGGGCGATGTCACGGCGCGTGCTGCGCAGCGTGCCGGTGTTGGTCAGCTGTTGCGTGGCCTTCTGCATGCGCAGGCCGAAATGGGCCTTCTGCAGGGACTTCACTTCGGCTTCGAGGCCGGCAACGTCCTTCTGGCGGAGATCATTGGCTTTGGTCATTGCATCTCCTCCTTCAGGCGCCGATCTGGCGGGACACGAACGTGGTGCGCAGCGGCAGCTTGGCGGAAGCCAGCTTGAACGCTTCGCGCGCGAGTTCCTCGGGCACGCCGACGATCTCGAACACGACCTTGCCCGGCTGGATTTCGGCCACGTAGTACTCGGGGTTGCCCTTGCCGTTGCCCATCCGCACTTCGGCGGGCTTCTGCGAGATCGGCTTGTCCGGGAACACGCGGATCCAGATGCGGCCGCCACGCTTGACGTGACGGGAGATCGCGCGACGCGCGGCCTCGATCTGGCGGGCCGTCAGGCGGCCGCGGTCGATGCACTTCAGTCCGAAGTCACCGAACGCCACGGAGTTGCCCCGCGTGGCGATGCCGGTGTTGCGGCCTTTTTGCTCTTTGCGGTATTTGCGGCGAGCGGGTTGCAGCATGTTTACTCTCCTTTACCGTCGGTCGGGGGGGTCCCGGCCGGCGCGGCACCCGTCTTACGGGGCACGCGCTTAACGGCAGATTTCGGCGCATCAGCGCCTGGGGTTGTTGCTTCAGCGGGCTTGTCGCTGCCTTCGGCAGGGGCGACGTTGGTGCTGCCGGACATCGTCCGGCCGCCGCCACCGGTGCCACCACCGCCACCACCACCACCACCAGGGCCGCGCGGGCCGCCACGGCCAGGGCCGCTCGGACGGCGGTCGCCGTCACGGCGCGGACCACGCGGGCCACGGCGCTCTTCGCCTTCGGGGCGCGGCGTCGAGTCCAGCGAAGGCGCGTCGGTGCGGCCCAGGGTGTCGCCCTTGTAGACCCAGACCTTGACGCCGATGACGCCGTAGGTGGTCTTGGCTTCGGAGAAGCCGTAGTCGATGTCGGCGCGCAGGGTGTGCAGCGGCACGCGGCCTTCGCGGTACCACTCGGTACGGGCGATCTCGATGCCGTTCAGGCGGCCGGCGGACATGATCTTGATGCCCTGGGCGCCCAGGCGCATCGCGTTCTGCATGGCGCGCTTCATCGCGCGGCGGAACATGATGCGCTTTTCGAGCTGCT
>JAQGMU010000668.1 GCA_028292195.1 Ramlibacter sp.
CCTCAGCGAGTTGCTCGAACGTGTGCCCCGGCCCGACGACGAAGATCCGCCCAGGCGCCGGCTTGCAGCGAATGCCGCCGCCACCGAGCAACTCGACCTTGATCTGCAACCACGTCCGCGCCATCCCCGCCGCACCCTACGGAGGTTCTGAGACAGCTTCTAACAGCTCCCCACCGTGTTGTGGTCATCCATGGCGTAGCTGTCGCAGGTCTCGGTCCGAGTGTCACAGAGCGCGCCGGTGCTTCTCGGGGCCCGACCGGTTCACGGAGACGACAACTCGCCCCACCGCTGCACCAGCTCGGGAAGAACGTCGTCCACCTCGTCGACGAGCCCGACGCGATCGAGCAGCGCCAGGCTCCGAGTATTCCTGCGGTCAACCCGCACGAACGTCCGCGGGTAACGGCCGAGGCGGCGCATCTGCTGGAAGATCACGAACAACATGAAGTGGCCGAGGCTGATCTGTTCGCCTTCCGGCAGATCGACGAGGACGCCGCGCGCGTCGCGCGCCACGGCGATGACCTCGGTGTAGCCGATGTCGGGGACCATCGACGGCTCGATGTGGTGGGCGCCAACGACGAGCAGGCGGCTGGCCGGCGCGAAGACGAGCAGCATGCGCCCGTCGAAGTAGGGCGGCGTGTCGAGGTAGCGCAGCGGCAACGGGCCGCGGACCTGCTCCTCGACGACGTCCTCCCGCGGCTCGCCAGTGCTGCAGGTGGAAGTGACCGAGTGCCTCCCGGTCACCGGCTTGGAGGCCGCGGATGTGGAGGTCGGCGGCCTTCACTCCACGTCGGGGATGCCGGCTGGGATTCGTACGGTCGGCGAGCCGGAGACGGCAAGGAGATCGGGGTCGACGCCGCTGAGCACCTTGCCCCACGGCGTGCCGTAGACGTCGACGAGCGGTTCGCCGAGCTCGTTGGCGTCGGGCATCTCGATCGCGGGCTCGACCGAGAGCATCGTGCGCCCGCCGGCGAGGATCTCCCAGCTGGCGATGACCGCGCTACCGATCGATCCGATCCCCGCCGCTCGCACGGTTACCGTCGGCACCGGGACGGGCGCCGGAAGTCCCTGCAGCTCGACCATCGCCGCGACGTCGCTCAGGGCGACGATGCGCCCGCTGAACTGCGCAGGTGTCGTCTCGGCGTCTAGGCCGCGACGGGCGCGGGCGAGCTTGCGCTGCAGCCCGGTGACCTCGGCGGCGAGCTGCGGCGCGGCGAGCAGGCGGGCCAGATCGGCAGCGCTGCTGACGCCACCGGCATCGGCGATCGTGCTCAACGCGATCACGATCTTCTTGGCCTCCGGCGACGCGTCCAGCCGCGCCGCCGCCTTCGCCAGCCGTTCGGCGGTGGCGAAGTCCTTGCGTCGTGCGGCCCGCGCGGCGTCGCGGTTCAGCGCGCTGTAGAGGTGGACGCGGCCGCCCAGCCGGCCGGCCGTGCCGCGCGTCGTGAAGCTCAACCCCGGTGACAGCGCGTGCTTATCTTTCAGCGCGCGGATGCCGTTGTCGATCGTCGCGGTCTCATCGAGGCGGAAGTCGCGGACGATCTCTTGGCGCGTGACCAGCGGAAGAGCAGCGGGCATACCTACAGTATAGGTGTCCGACGCCGCAAATTGCCGCGTCGGTAGAGAGCGCCTAGCCATCGTTCTTTCGATCCCGTGCGAACGCCGTGTTGACCATTTCCACCTCGCGCTCTGACGGCTGGTAGTGCGAGTAGATCTGGGTGGTCTTGGCGTCGGCGTGGCCGAGCATCTCCTGGATGAACCGCAGCGGCGTCCCGGCCGCAGCCATCTGGGTGCCGAAGGTGTGGCGCAGATCGTGAAAGCGGATGACGCGGACCTCCGCGTCACGACAGGCCTGCTTGAACTTGCGCGTCACCTTTGCGCCATCCAGTTCCTTGCCCGATTCTGGATGGCAGAAGACGAGATCGTCCGGTGCGCCGTAGGCGCTGCGTGCCTTCCAGACCTTCAGCGCCTCGACCGCCTCGTCGGCGATCGGGACCGACCGGCGCGTCGACTCGTCCGACTTGCCCTCCCCCGAGTGCTCGCCGCGCACGTAGGCATTGCGAACGCGGATGCGCTGAGCGACCCAATCAACATGCCGCCACCGCAACCCCAACAACTCAGACTGCCACAGCCCGGTGATCGCCGCGATCAGCACGATCACACGCAGGACCGGGCCCCAGACGTCGGGCGGGACCGGCGGCGCCGGACCCCCACGGCCACGGCGCGTCGGCGCCGGCGCGGGATGCACAACCTCATTCGGGATCGCCTCGAGAACCCGATCGAGCTCGTTCAGGGTCAGGTACTTGAGGTCGGGGTCAGCGTCGTTCTGACGGCGTCGCTTCGGACGCGTCGCGTGCCGGACCGGGTTCTCGGTCGCCCACTTCTTGTGGATCGCGTGCTCGAAGACCGAGTGCAGGAACGTCATCAGGTTGCGCACCGACTTGGGTGCCAAGCCCTTGGCGAGCATGTCCTCGGCGAGCTTCTCGACCTGCGCCGTCGTGACGCGGTCCACGGGCTTCCTGCCGAGCGCCGGCGAGATGTGGACGCGCTGCATCGACTCGCAGTGCTCCTTGTAGGACTTGCGCGCGCCCTCGATGACCTGCTTCTGACGCAGCGAGTCGGCCACATCGTCGACCGTGTGCCGGCCCGAGACGGCGGGCCGCGGCTTGCGATCCTCGTCCTCCTGCATCTTGCGGAACTTCTTCTCGGCCTCCGCACGGGTCAGGCCATCGGACTCGCCGCGGTGTCGCACCGGCCCCACCTTGCGATGCAAGTGACGCCCGGCCGCCGTACGCCAACGACCGTAGTAGGCGTCCCGCTCGCGATCGATGTACAGATGGCCGGTGCCGTAGTCGCGTTTCTTGCCCATCTCCTACCTAGGGCCGAGCGCGGCCAATCTCGCCCCCCGCGTGTCCGCCGGTCCGAGGCCCGCGCTGAACCTCATCGAGCCACCGCTCGATCGCCGAACGACGAAACCGGACATAGCGGCCAAGACGCACGTGAGGCAGCGCGTCACGTCGACTCTCCGCGTACACCCAAGCGGTCGTGACGCGCATGAGCGACGCCACCTCCTCCGCCGTCAAGAGCGGATCGTCCTCACCGAGTTGCTCGACGACACCCATACCTCTTAGTCGACGAGCCACTCAAACACCCCTCGCCCACGCAACGTGGCCGTGGCAGTCCGCCACCGTCACTCAGCGCGGCGCAGCGCTAATGACCTCCTCACGATGGCCACCCGTCTGGGGCGACGAGCCACAGCCGCCCGAGCAGCCGTCCGAACACGATCCGCTGCGCAGCGCGACCCCCGACGCCATCGGACTGCTCGTCCTTGAGCCGCGCGGTCCGGAAGGCACCGGCCGTCGCGTGTCTACGAGCTGGCCTTGACGGCCGCGGCCCGGAGTCGTGCCTGCCAGGACTTGGGCAGCTGCTCGCGCAGTCGCGGCAAGGTCGTCATGCCGCGACCCAACGACTGACGGACCGCGAGATCGATCTGCTCGGTCCAGCCGTCACCACGTACGACATCGGCGATCGTGCGTTCCACACCGGTGACGGGAACGCACAAGACGAGACGCCTGTCCTGCTCGCTGATCGGCCGGTCGGTGAAGTGCGCGCGCACCCCGTCCGGGATCTTCGTGCCGCGCTTTGACCGTGGCATCGTCACGTGGACCTCGTCGGCGATCACGTCGGTCAGATCCAGCAGCTCCAACGCGCTGACGTTCGAGATGACAGCGTCCGCGCGAGACAGCCTCAACCAGACCGGGACGACGTGCTCGTGCGGCGAGCCGGGGAAGCGACGCAGGCGATAGACGGCCCGGCCGGCGCGCTGCAGCATTCCGCCCTCGCGGGCGTGATAGGTCAATGTCGATCGCGCTACGCCCGCATCGATCGCCTGCTGCGCCGTGAAGTAACCGCCCTGCGGCGCTGCCAGCGCGTACAAGCGATCTTCAGCGTTAGTGTCGTTCCTATCGCCAACAAATTTGGCCATAGACGTGACAGTATTGCAGAGTCGCTCGGGCGATGGCGACTCTCCGAGTCGACAGCTCCACCTCCTCCCCTCGTCGGCCCGGTCGAGGCGCTTCAGATGCCTCACGGCAGCCGCCTAAGCGTCGCTTTGGCGGCTATGTTCCGCGTGCGTCCGGCTGACCGTCGAGTATCGACGGGTTCCGTTCTCTCCGACACCGCTGCTCCGTGACCCCGGGTCGATCACCGCGATCCGGCGCCTCCCGTTTCTCGGCGTTCGCCGCTCCCTAGCCATCCGTCACAGCTGGCCACGTTCCGGCTCTACAGAGAGGATGGAGTTCCGCTTGAAAGTCCACGGACCGGACCTCCGTCATGTGACGGCGCGACTGCGGTGAACACCACCACAACACAGGCAGACGCGTCGCTCGTCGTCGGTAGCGTTCTCTACCTCCACGAGTCGGTCACGGGCTTCTCAGGCAAAGACCGGATGCGCTGGTGTGTGGTCACCGCGGTGTTCGGGCGAAATGTCCGTGTGGCCGGCCGCTCGGCAACCCGCACCGATGGGGTGCCCGTGCCCAAAGGCGTCCTGCCCGAGTTCGACAAGGACGGCTGGTTCCCACGTCCTCCGGTTCGGATCGCGATGGTCGACGCCGTTGCCGCCCGTAACGTCGGTCTCCTGCCCGAGCCCTACTTGTTCCAGGTGCTGTTTCACATGAACGAGACCATGCCATGACCGACCCCGACCTTTCTGCGTGGCGAGGTCAGGTGCGGCGCGGTAACACGCCCGCAGAACTGATCGCCCACCTGCGCGCGATCGTCTTGCGCATGGTGCGCCGGCGAGTGTTGCCGCCGGCGTTTGCGCCCTACGGCCAGTGGGACGACGAGGCGGCGGAGGAGATCTTCGCTGCCTGGTTCGCCGACCGACTCGTGGGAGAGGGCCAGCTGATCGCCCTGCTGGACCGCTCGAGTTCGGCGGCCGGGTTGCGTGGCCTGGCAGAGCGCTCGGTCCGCCAGCATCTGCTCAACACGGCCGACCGCAGCCAGACCCGGAACCTCTTCGGTCGCATCGTCGACCTCCTGCGCGGCGATCCGGACCGCTTCGTCACCGTCGGCGCGGCCGCCCGCGCGGCTGAGACATGGTTCGCGCTCAGGCGGCCGGGCGACGGCGCAGACGGTGCCCCAACGTGGTCAGGGAGCGACGCACAGCTCGCCGCCTGCGCCTGGTCGCTCGGCGACCTCGTCGTCGTCCGGTATCGCGCCGATGCCGCGAAGCTCTCACCGGTCCTCGACACCACAGAGCTCGACCGCTTCATCACCGGCATGTTCGTGGCGAGCGAGTCCGCCCTGACCCCTCGGCTTATCCTGAGCGCGCTGGGCTCGCGCATCGAACTCGACGAGCCATCCCACGAGGATCTGGAAAAAGCGCCGGCGCAGGCGACCAACGCACCGCCGCCTGACGTGCAAGTCGTGCGCGACGACACCGCCCGCGCGATCCTCGCCCAGCTCACAGTCCGCCAACGCGAGGTGCTCCGGCGTGGGGACGACCCTGTCGCGGCGATTGGGCGCGACTTGCAGTGCTCTGTCGGCACCGTGGTCAACGAGCGGCGACGCATCGGGGACGTTGTCACAAGGCTCAGCGCTGACAACGACGAACGCGACGCGCTGTTGAACATCGCAGCGGATCGCCTGTACCTCCAAGATGACGATGCGTGAGATCTCCGTTCACCCGAGGCTGACCACCGGCGTCGTCACGCTTGTCTCAGCGCCTGACGCCGACCTGCTCATGCCAGCCATCGCGGTCGCCTTGCCCGAAGATGAGACGGTGACCGTGGTGCCAGTCAGCGAGGACGTGCGTCTGGCCACGGATTGGGACCTCCTCCTGGATCCGTCAGTGTTGGGGTACCGCGCGATCGCCGAGGTCTGGAACTACGGCTCGGTGCTGCCCGAGCAATGCGGCGAAGTCGTCGCGACCGTCGACGGTTCGGTGTTTGCGGCGGTGAAGGCGATGATCGCTGCCGCGATTGCCGGGGAGTCGGCGCCTTCTGGCGTGCCGATTGGACCCGCAGTCATCGCCGACGACGATCCTCGCCTTCTCTTTCAAGACGCCGAGGCTGAAGCTGTCCACGTGTTCTGGCAGCCGACGCTCAGGCTGGCAGGTGCTCTGACGCTAGGCGAAGTGGTCCGGCATCGACGCGACGAAGCCGAGGTCGCAGCGCGGGTCAAGGCGCTGGCCGGCGCGGCCGAGTGGCTTGAGCCCCTTGAGCGCGACGAGCTTGACATCGCCCGCCGTCTGCCGAGCAGGACGTTGGCCGATCTGCTTCGACACCTCGGGCTCGGCGCGAGCGCGCGCCTGCGCTCGATTGCGTCGACCACGCTGCAAGCAAGCTCGCCCGCAATCGCGCGCGGCGCGACCAGCGGCGAGCCACCCGTCGACGCCGAGGCATACCTCGACGCGGTGTTCGCTGAGCTGGAGGGTGGCTCATGAGCTGGCTGCTGCACCTCTCCGATCCGCATCTCGGAGGCATCTCTCCCGGTCAGGGGCTTGATGACGAGAAGGTTTTCCTGTCGCAACGCGATCTCGAAACCACCCAGACCGTGTTCATGTCGACGCTGCGGAAACTTGGTCGGTTCATCGAGCAGCACGGCCAGCCATCCATCGTCGTGGTCAGCGGGGACCTTACGTACCGCGCCCGCGACGACGGCTTCGATGCGTTTGCTGCGCTTCTCGACGAGTGCGATGACATGCTGCCGGATCGTTCGCAGATCGTCGTGGTGCCAGGCAACCACGATGTTGCTTGGGACCAGGACGCAGGGACCAGGGAGCGCTACGCGGGCTTCCTGCGAGCGACGCGCGCCAAGGAGTGCGCAACCCCGCTTCTCGATGGAGTCGACTTCGCAACTGACGACCTGACCGGCAAGCTGCTCGACGAGGGCAAGGCGGCGCGGCACCTCGTCCGCGACGACGACGTTTTGGTCATCCCCATCAACTCCAGCAACTACTGCGGAACGCTCGCCCAGGAGCCCGACGGCTGGGACACCGCGGCGTGGGAGTTGGCGCTCGCGGGCCTGGGCAGTGGCACCGCCGCGGCCCTGGAGCAGGTCCAGCGCTTGCGCCATTTCGACATCGCACGTGTCTCGCGGCCGCAGATTGCCGCCCTCGCGCGGTTGTTTGACGACCTCCGAGAGCCGCAGGGCCGCGAGTCCGGCGACCGCCGGCTGCGGGTCGCTGTCCTGCACCATCATCTGCTCCCGGTCACCGAGCGCGAAGAGCGCAAGCCGTTCGAGTCGCTCATCAATCTTGGCTTGGTCCGCAACACCCTGCGGGAGTACGCGGTCGATCTCGTCCTCCACGGTCACAAGCACGAGAGCGGCTTGTACTGGGACGTCGTCGGAGCTCCGGAGGGGTCGTTGGACACGTCGCTGCAGCGGATGTTGGTCATCAGCTCCCCGGGCCACTTCCGGGTGAACGCACCGGTCATGCGGGCGTTGCACCTGACCGGAACGCCGCGCGCGCGGAGTATCACGATCTCGACCTTCCTCGGCGCGAGCGTGCGTCGCAACTACGCGCTGGTCGATGATGAGCAGCCCACCGTTCCGCTGTGGCGCAGCGCGATGGAGGCCGAGGCGACTGAGACGAACCATGTCCAGGCTCCGACGGCGCACGTGGCCTATGCCCGGCTCCGAGGGGTGTTCGAGAGCGGAGAGCCCGAGCAGCAGATCCGCAACCTCGTGTGTCAGGTCGATGATCCCGCAGACGCACAGACCCTCCCTCCCGATTATCCCGGGGCAGGAGGAGCCCGCACGCAGGAGTGGTTTAACGACCTTGTCGACTGGTGGCAGCTCGACCGCTCCGAGCTCGTCGACCGCGGGTCGGTCGGCTTCAACCACGGAGAGCGGATCTTCCGGCGATGGGGCGACCAGGTCGAGCGCGCGGCAAACATCCTCAACGCGCGCGCCGGATCCAGTCGGGCGCTCATCCAGCTCGTCGCGCCCCGTGAGACCGGCCGCTATCACGGCGACGAGCGCGATCTTCACCGGGGCAGCTTCCCCGCCTTCGTGTTGGCTGAGCTGAGCATCACCAAGCGCGGCAACCGACGCTACCTCGACTGCTTCGGCTACTTCCGCAAGCAGGAGCTCCAGTATTGGTGGCCGGTGAATCTCGCCGAGCTCGCACGAATCCAGACGGCCGTGCTTGAGCAGCTGAAGACCCCGAAGCCGCGGCTCGGGCGGCTTGTTACGTTCACGGCGATCGCCCTCTGGCAAGACGCGCTGCCGCGCGTCGCGGTGCCCGAGATCGATCGACTCGTCGACACCGAGGAAGGGCTGTGGCCTCTCGCTGCTGCGCTGGCTGATCCGTCGAGCGCCTCTGCCGACGTTCGCGCCGACTGGTTCCGCGTGCTCGATGACCTCGACGGATATGGACGCGACCGACCTCCGCAGCCGCGTCTCGGCATCCGGCGGCTGGCGGAAAACCTCAAACGCGCCGCCGTTCTGAATCCAGCCTCTGACGTCGCTGCGGCGCAGTTGGCGCTTACAGCGCTCGAGGAGCAGCACGAAGCATCAGCCGACAGCGAGCTGAACGAAGCTGCGCAACGACTAGTCCGCCGTGAGGTCGCCGCCCTCCGCGTCGCGGTGATCGCTCTTATCGGCGACCAGGGCCCTATCCCATGAGAACGACCGCCTCGTCACTTACGCTTGACGCTGAGATGGATGAACGCGCAGCCCAAGCTTTCGCGTTGCGGATTGCCCCTTCCGCGGCCGCAGTGGCGAACTTCTGCGATCACGTCGAGCACAACGAGCTCGCGGATCGTGCCTGGGTGCTCGACGCCGGCGCCCATCTCCGGCTGGCCACCACCGAGGTGTGTATTGCCTACGAGCTGTCGTTCATCGACTTGTTCGCCGAGCGGCTCGGAGCGATCGAGGCCCGCAACGTCCTGCACGCGCCGGGCACGTTCGACGGCCACCAAGCCGCGCTGACGGCGCGCACCTGGCGCGACCTCCAGATCGCGCAGGTTGCGCACGATCGCTGCTACCACCCGGACGTGATCGGCCTGTCCAAGCTCGAGCAGCTACGCCACTTCGCGCTGCACCTGGCCAAGCTCGTCGGCGCCTTCGCCCTGCCGGATGACCTCGCCGATCTGGTGCACCACCGCTTGCCGGACGCCGCGCTGTTCGGGATCAAGCTTTCGACGGTCATGGGCGTCCGGCTTGCGGACGACCCGCTTCCGACCCTCCCGACTCAGGCGACCGCCGGCACGAGCTCAAGCTCGTAGCCGCCGGCGAAGCCGCCGTCCGGAAGGTTCTCCACGCCCCACTTCGGCGGATAGAACAGCGTGAGCGGCTCGCTCGACGGCGCGAACGTTGCCTTGATGCGCGAGCGATTGCTGCGCAACTCGGGAAACCGGACACGCGCATACTTATCGAGCTCGCAGAACAGGTTCTGGCAGTCGATCGCACGCAGGCGACGTTGGCCAAAGAGTGTGGGTGGCGTGATGCCGTAGGCAGCGCACGCCTCCTCCTGCTCATCGACCATCCGATGGATCACCGCCGCTCGCTCACGTGCCGGCGTGCCCGGAAAGACCTTCTCGATCCCCCGGACCGCGCCCGGCCCCGGCACGGTGAACTCGTCCTCGCTGAAGTCGGTCAGCTCCGAGTAGTTGATGTCGATCGCGAGCTGATAGCCCATGAAGGGCCCGATGAGCGGATAGGCGCACAGCGCCTCGAACAGGTCCCCGAGCTTCTCCGCGCGCGCGACCGCGGCCGGCAGCGCACCGGTTCCGACCATCTCCCGCACGAGCGCGAGGTGGTTCTGGTACTTGCGATCGTGCCCGTAAGCCTTGTTGGCGCACAGGATGAAGGCGCTCGTGTAGATCGGGCCACGGCTCTGCAGCCGCTCGAGCAACGTGGGTAGCCGCCGGTCATCCAGCGTCTCCGCACGGACGGGACCCAGCTCACGCTCGATGGCGCGCCAGGTCGACGGCTTGGAGAACAGCCGGAACAGCACGATCCTTGCTAGCAGGTCCTCGGGCTCGAGATCGACGTTGTCGTAGATGACGTCCTTGATCAGGAACTGCGACACGCGGTCGGAAGCGCGCCAAGGATTGGTGAACTTGTAGCGCGCGAGAATCGGATCTTCGGTCCACGGCCCGGGGTCGCCGGCGGCGCGGCGCTCGAAGATCTGCTGCCGCTCGGCAGCGAGGTGCCAGTAGGCGCGATGGACGTCGTCGCGGCGTTCCATCGCCGCAGCATGTCATGCGGCGCCGATGTCCAAGTGGTCGCCGATGAGCTGCTGCAGCCGATCCGCGTCTCCACGCTTGAGATCGAGCTCGGCATGTCCGGCGATGACCGTCAGCTCGCCGGCACGAAAGCCCGCTGCCGACGCCAGATAGCGCTGCAGCTCGGCCAGCCCGAGATAGTTGCCGTACGCCTTCAGCGTCATGTTCTGGTTGCGATAGAGCGCGACGCAATCCAGCCGACCGGGTTTCGTGTCGCCGGGCTCCGACGCAAGCTGGAAAGCGAGATGGGCCATACAGGGGAAGTACCCACGTGTCTTGCCCTGATCCAGGTGCTCCGCATAGATGTTGATCTGGTAGGTGGCGCGCCACCGCTTCTCCCCCGGTCTCGCTGCTTTGCCCAACCGCGCGGCGACGTTCTTCAGTTGTGGCGTTGGTGGTCCGACCGGGTGCGGGTACGCGCAGATGCGCCCGAAGTACGTACCTTGGCCGCCCGCGAGGGTCCGTCGCAGGTCGTAGTCCTCCATGTACTCCGCCGCCAGCTCCGCCGGATCGGGAAGGTCACTGGCCATCGCACTCGGGAAGATGGTGTTGCGGACCTCGTCGATCGGATCGTGGCCGGCGGCATCCATGAAGGCATCGGCGGCCACGCGGATGGCGTGGTCCTCCGCCAGCGGGTGGGGCATGCGGACGACTACGTGCGTGGCCTTGTGCTCGCGAGCCCTCAGCATCAGCTGACAGACCCGTAGCCAGGCGTGAGAGACGGACTCGGCGTCGATGTCTCGCCCGGTCATCGTGTAACCGCGATACGGGAGAAGTAGCGGCCACGCAGCGGGCGCGCAACCATGAGCGCGAAGCGGTGCTCGCGACCGTCGTGCTCGACGACGACGTGCGCAGGCCCGGGCAGGCAGTCGACGGCCACGGCGGCCCGCAGGCGAGGCACGCCGAGGAGGTCGCTCGCCGGAACCTCCTCCAGCCCCACGCCGTCCGGGGCTTCAACCACTCCCGCGGCCGGCAGGTCGAACCACACGCTGTCGCCGGCCCGCACGTAGAGCATGGATTCGACATCTCCTAGGGTGACCTGCCACACGTCGTTGACCCAGCCGCCTGGCGGAGGCTCATCGGTCAGCCGCTGTTTGATCGACTTCAGCGGAAGCTGGGACCACGCCTCGGCGGTTCGGCGGTTGACCAGCCGCAGGCTCGGGAGATGCGTGCACATCGCGCGGAAGCTAACGCCGAGGCGCAGCGCGAGCGCGTACACGTCCAGCTCGGTGGCGGGCTGCTCGATGCCGAGCCGCAGGAGAGCGCTGTGGGCCGTTTCCGGGGGCATGAGGAACCACGACGCGAATGCTTCCGCGCGCTGCTCTTCAGGCGTGGTGGTCGGGCGGCCACGCAGCGGCTCTCCGTCGCGATCTACCTGCCGCCCATGCCCGAACAGGTGATGTCCGAGCTCGTGAGCGGCGCTGTACCGCTGCAACGCGAGGGGGTGGCTCGCGTTGACGAGCACACCCGCGCTCGCGCGCCCTCGCGCCGGCTCGTAGAACCCGGCGACGCCTTTCAACGGACGGAACATCAGCTTGAGGCCGGAGGCGACGATCGCCTCGAAGACGTCGATCCGGTCGAAGCCGTCGATCTCCAGCTCCTCGCGCGCATCGGCGGCGAGGACGATCGCCTCCTCGTGGGCCAGCCCCCAGCTCATTAGCAGTCCGCGCTGTCGTGCAGGAACGCCAAGAACTGATCCAACTCGTGCTCGTCGTGCTCGGTCAAGTCGCCCAGGAGTCGGGGCGACCCGCCGGAGGGCTCGTGATGATCGCTGCCGTGCGAGAAGTACGCCGACGGATAGCGGTACAGCCGGGCAAGGCGCTGCAGCTCGAGCTCACCTGGGCTTGCGGCCCCAGACTCGACAGCCTCAAGCCGCTGCGCGTCGAGTCCGGTCCGCTCGCTCACATCGCCAGGGCTCAGGCAAAGGTACTCCCGGACCTCGCGAAGCCGTGACCCGGTGCTCATGCCGCCTTCCTCAGCGCGAGATCCAGCAAGAAGCGCGCGAGCGCGTCGACCGACTTGAAGGCCTTCTTGTTCTTTCGCGCGTCCTTGATCGGGATGCCGAGGTTGCGGGCCGCTCGGGCGCCGGCGCTGACCAGCCACACGGAGGCATACGGAAACTCGGGGCCGGCGGCCGCGAGCTCCTCCCGAAGCTCGTCGACATCGACCTTCCGCTTTGCGGCGAGCGACGTGATGATCTCGTCCTTGACCTGCTCGAACGTCATGTGGCGAGTTCCTTCCAGCGCACAAGCGCTTTGGGGTTCCGGAGCGCGACGGCCCCAACGTGATCGTCGTCTACTTTCAGGTCGACGAGCGTCGTAGCACCCGTACGATCGTCGAGCACGTCGACCTCTGAAAGCGCGACGTCGCCGAGCCCAAGGCCACGCGACTTCAGCGTCGCCTCCTTGCGGGCGAAGGATCGTGCCCATGCCCGCCGTCGATCCGCCGGCGGCAGGGCCAGGAACCGGTCGAGCTCGCGCGGACTGAGCGTCATCTCGGCGACGTCGGCCACGTGGCCGTCACCGGCCACCGCGTCGAGACCCTCCACATCGACACCGACGGCCGCGCTAGCCACAGCGATGAGGATCACGTCGTCGCTCTGTGACATGCTCACCTCCAGTCCGCCGACGCGGGGTGCGCATCCGTACGGAGACGACACGAGCGCGGCTGCAGGGCTAACGCCTGAGTACGCAGCCACGACCTGGCGAAGTGCAGCGTGCCTGCGAGCGAACTCTTCCCGCATGTCGACGGGGCGACGCGTCATCCGCCCGCGCTCCTCGGGGCTCAGCACCACAATCGGATCCGCGACGATCGTCTCGGGCGGCACGGTCCAGACATCGACTACGCCCGTTGAGGGCTTTGACATGGTCAGCGGCGGCACGATCAGGAAGTACCGACGATCGGCGAAACCGTTCATCGACCTGGTGCAGGGTTCGTCACGGGGGCTTCCCGGCACGGGGAGCGTGGCCCAGGCCACTAGCACCTGGGGACCTGCGTACAGCGTCGACGCATCACCTGTAACGCCCGGGACTGCTGCTACGGCCGCGCCTCGAAGGTTGCCCGCGACGAGCGCCCGAGACCCCCGCTCCTGCAAGCCCGTTGTCACCGCCCTACGTCGGCCGTGGACGACGAACCGCGGCGAAGACTCGCTCAACAGTCGGTCGCGAACGGGCGCGCAGAGAGGCATCCGAACCGCCGTCGCAGTACCTCGGCTCGTAGCGGCTCGCAAGTCATAGGCCTTGCCTTCGCGTAGACCGTCCGGCGCGAAAGCCGACCCAGCCCACGGTGGCACGCGTCCATGCGTGCGGTGGAGCCGGGATCGGCTCCGCACCGTGCGGAGCCTCGAGCGAGGGGGCGCCTGTGCTCACGAGCAGTCACGCACCGTCACGGCGGAGCGCCGATGGTTGGCGCCGGTGGCTGGTACAGCGATCGAGCTGGGTCGGCGTCGAGGCGGCGACTATCGACGGCGGAGAGCTCGCCCGGACACTGGCGCCGTTGTCGCGCCTCGCAAGCGAGATGGGGTACTCGGTCGTGGTCGAGCGCCGATACGGGTCCGAGGACGGCGGCGTCGTCTGGGAGACCCGCACCATCTCCATCAACAATCACGCCAGCGGCAATCGCCAAGTGCGGGCACTCGTCTCCATCCTGGCGCTGCTGATGGAGATCGAGGCACGCGAAGGCGAGGATCTCGACCTCAGCTACACCGAGGAGGCTCTCGTGGTCGAATCGATCGCGTTCACGGTCTGCCGCACGATCGGTCTCGGCACCGAGTCCTCGGCGCCGGCCATGAGCTCGTGGCCGCAGGCGTCCCCGAAGACGATCGAGCGCGCGGCGGAGATGGTCGACCAGGTGGCAGCGCGGATCGAGGAGCACGTCATCCCAGCGCAGTGAGCAAGCGCATGGGGTTGGTGCTGGGCGGCTGTTTCGGAGCCTGTCCGTCAGCCAAGCACACCGGCTTAGGACGGTCGCCGGCCCTCGTCCGGACAAGACCATGGCTACGCATCGCTGACGCGCTGACTGCGCAGAGAGGTACCGAGGACAAGGACCGGCGACCGCCCACGCCGGCGCGCAAAGCGTCGGCCATGCCCGATCACCACCCAGCACCACCACAAGCCGCCTCGGTCGGCGCGCTGGTCGAGTTGTCGCGGTACC
>JAQGMU010000143.1 GCA_028292195.1 Ramlibacter sp.
GGGCCACGCCCGCAAGCAGGGCGCGATCCTGGACACCATGCCGCTCGTCGACACCCTGCACCGCGTCATTTCACTGGAAGGCATAGACGCGGCGCTGCAATCGAAGGCCCTGTACGCGGTGGCGATCACCGCGTCCAGCTCCACCAGCGGCGGGCACTGGACCTGCTTCCACACCGGCGCCGACCACAAGCAGGAGCCCTGGCCCCGGCCGGGGCGGCGCGCCGACTTCCAGCCGCTCACCATCGAGCACCTGATGGCGTCCAGCGCCATCCCCTTCCTGTTCCCGGCCACGCCGCTGTGGGTGGACGGCCGGCGCGAGTACTTCGGCGACGGCTCGATGCGGCAGGTGTCGCCGATTTCGCCGGCGGTGCACCTGGGCGCGCAGAAGGTGCTGGTGGTGGGCGTCGGCCAGCCGGAGCGCTCCGGCCTGGGCGCCGGCCCGTCCGACCGCGAGCCCGGCCTGGGCGGCATCGCGGCCCACGCCATGGCCAGCGTGTTCCACGACACCCTGCAGGGCGACGTCGAACAGACCCAGCGGCTGGCCCGCACGCTGCTGCAGCTGCCGCGCGAAATCGCGGCGGTGCTCCCCTACCGGCCGATCGAGGTGCTGGCGATCCAGCCGACCCAGTCGCTGGACGCCATCGCCCGCGCCCACGTGCGCCTGCTGCCGCCCACGGTGCGGCGCGCACTGGGGGGCCTCGGCGCCTTGCGCAATGGCGGCGCGGCGCTCGCCAGCTACCTGCTGTTCGAGCCCGCCTTCGTGCAGGCCCTGATCGCCCTGGGCGAACAGGACGCCTATGCGCGCAAGGACGAACTGCTCGCCTTCTTCGGCTGAACCCGTCATTTCGGCGCGGCATAATCGCGCCCGTCGAATCCCAATATGCTGAACATCTTCACGCTCGCCAACGGCCGCCTCTTCCAGGAAGAGATCGAGTCGCTGGAGGAGCTCTCCCGTTTCCAGCCGATCTGGGTCGACCTGGAAGCGCCCTCGCTGGAAGAGAAGCGCTGGGTCAAGCAGTACTACGGCCTGTCCATCCCGGAAGACGCGATGGACGAGGACATCGAGGAGTCGGCCCGCTTCTACGAGGAAGACAACGGCGACCTGCACATCCGCAGCGACTTCCTGGTGGCCGACGACGAGGAGCCGCGCACCGTGCGCGTGGCCTTCATCCTCAACCTGCTGAACGCCTCGCTGAAAAGCCACGGCGTGCTGTTCTCCATCCACGACGAGGACGTGCCGGTGTTCCGGCTGCTGCGGCTGCGCGCGCGGCGCGCGCCCGGCCTGATCGAGGACGCCAAGGAGGTGCTGCTCAAGCTGTTCGACGCCGACGCCGAATACTCCGCCGACACGCTGGAGGGCATCTACGACGAGCTGGAGAAAGCCAGCGCGAAGGTGCTGGGCGGCCGCGTCACCGACGAACTGGCCACCGAAGTGCTGGGCCAGATCGCCCGCCAGGAAGACATGAACGGGCGCATCCGCCGCAACGTCATGGACACCCGGCGCGCCGTCAGCTTCATGATGCGCAGCCGCATGCTGAACGCCGGCCAGTTCGAGGAGGCGCGCCAGATCCTGCGCGACATCGAGTCGCTCGACTCGCACACCGCCTTCCTGTTCGACAAGATCAACTTCCTGATGGACGCCACGGTCGGCTTCATCAACATCAACCAGAACAAGGTCATCAAGATCTTCTCGGTGGCCAGCGTCGCGCTGCTGCCGCCGACGCTGGTGGCCAGCATCTACGGCATGAACATGAAATTCCCGGAGATCGATTGGCTGGGACCCGTGCTGAGCTACCCCTACGTCGTGGTGCTGATGATCGCCAGCGCCGCCCTGCCCATGTGGTACTTCAACCGGCGCGGCTGGCTGCGGTGACCTTGGGCGCGCGCATAATTCCGGCTCCATGACGCTGGCCACCCTTCGCCGCACGCTCCGCACCCGGCCCTGGGCCTGGTTGCTGGTGCTGGCCATCTGGCTGCCGGCGGCGCAGTGGGCGGCGGCGACCCACGCGCTGGTGCACCTGACGGCGGCCAAGTCCGTCGACCGCAACGACGGCGGCCTGCCGGCCAGCTGCGACCTGTGCGTCATCGCCGTTGCGGTGATGGGCAGCGCCCCTGCGCCCGCGCCCGTCGCCGCCTTGCCGGCTCTGCCGCCGGCTGCGCAGCGGGAGCCGGCCACCGCCGAACCCCTCTTCCTCATCGCGCTGCTGGCTTACCGCAGCCGCGCGCCCCCGCTCCCTTACGTCTGACACCCAGCCGCACGCCAGGCGCGTGCGCTTCGTCTTTCGTAACAGGAGAACTCATGGAATTCGCATTTCGCCGGGCGGGGCTGGTCCTCTGCCTGGCCGCCGGCAGTGCCGCCGCGCAAACCCCACCGCAGGCCACCCCCGACACGCAATCCCTGCGCCGCGAGATGGACGCGCTGCGGGCCGACTATGAACAGCGCATTCGCGCGCTCGAGCAGCGCCTGCAGGCCGCCGAGAACGCGATGCAGTCCGGCGCCACGGCACCCACCGCAGTCGCGGCGCCGGCGCCGGCGGCACCCACCGCGGTCGCCGCCACGCCAGGCGGCGGCGGCTCGCGGGCCCCGTTGCTGGACGTCTCGATGATCCTGGCCGGCCAGTACACGCGCAGCTCGCGCGACCCGGCCGACTACCGCATCAGTGGCTTCTCCCTGCCGACAGACGCCGAAGCAGGGCCCGGCAGCCGCGGCTTCAGCCTGGCCGAAACCGAACTGGCCTTCACCGCCAACATCGACCCCTGGTTCCGCGGCTTCGCCGCCGTCGCGCTGACGCCCGCCAACACCGTCTCGGTGGAGGAGGCCTACGTGCAGACCACCTCCCTGGGCAAGGGCCTCACGCTCAAGGCGGGACGCTTCTTCTCCGGCATCGGTTACCTGAACTCGCAGCACGCTCACACCTGGGACTTCGCGGACGCGCCCCTGGCCTACCAGGCCATGCTGGGAACTCAGTTCGCCGACGACGGACTCCAGCTCAGCTGGCTGGCTCCGACCGACCACTTCATCCAGCTGCAGGCCGAGGTGGGCCGCGGCCGCAGCTTCCCGGGCAGCGACACCAGCCGCAACGGCAGCGGCGCCGTCGCCCTGGCGGCGCACACCGGCGGCGACATCGGCGAGAGCCACAGCTGGCGGGCCGGCGTGTCCTATCTGCAGGCGAAGGCGGACGCGCAGGACCTGTCGGCCTTCGACACGCTGGGCAATCCCATCGTCAACAGCTTCACCGGCAACACCCGCGTGTGGATCGCGGATGCGGTATGGAAGTGGGCGCCCAACGGCAATGCGGTGCGCCAGAACTTCAAGCTGCAAGGCGAGTACCTGCACAGCACGCGCGACGGCAGCCTGGTGGCCGACACCGGCGGCGCCGCCGCGCCCGGCGACTACCGGGTTTCGCAGTCGGGCTGGTACCTGCAGGGGATCTACCAGTTCATGCCGCGCTGGCGCGTCGGCCTGCGCACCGAGCGCCTGAGCCCCGGCACGCCGGACTACGGCGCCAACGCCGGCCTGGTGGGCCTCGACGGCAACTCGCCGCGCAAGAATTCAATCATGGTCGACTGGAACCCGAGCGAGTTTTCGCGGGTGCGCCTGCAGCTGGCCCAGGACCGCGCCCGCCAGGGTTCCGCGGACAACCAGTTGACCATCCAGTACCAGATGAGCCTGGGCGCCCACGGCGCCCACAGCTATTGAACAGAAAAGTGAGATCGCCATGAAT
>JAQGMU010000678.1 GCA_028292195.1 Ramlibacter sp.
GCTCAGCCGCCCGCCCGCTCACACAACGCCTCTGACGCCGCCGCACCAGCCAAGGCCCGCACCAAGGCGAAGGCTGCCGCACGCCGCAAGAACGCGACAGCAGCTCTGGGCTCCGGCGAGCTCAAGCCCTTGGGCCACGAGATCGCCGTGCGCAGCACCGCGACAGCCGCAGCCGCGCCGGCGTCGGTCGCGTCCACACCTTCCCCCACGCACACCAAATCCGTTCCGGTCGCGGTGCCGACCGAAGCGCCGGCCGACTCGTCGTCGGGCGAGTTCGCACCCCACCCCTAAGCCCGACACCCGCATTCATACGAAAGGCATCCGTTGCACGTCACATCACTAACCAGCGTCAGCCGCAAGCGGCACCGCGTCGCGGCTGCTGCAGCGACGCTGCTGGCCACCAGCGGCCTCGCGCTCGCCTCCGCGGCGCCCTCACACGCCGTCGGCAGCTACATCGACCTCGCCTGCACCTCGGGTGCCGGAATCTCTGACGCCTACGGCGGGTGGGGCCCCGGAGGCGGGGCCGGCGGCGCCGGCGTCTTCAGCGCCGACCAGTGTCCCGGTGGTGGCGGCCTGCACACCGAGATGAACCCCACCAACGGCAACATCGTGGGCGCCTATCAGGGCCGGGGATGGGTCTTCGATGCCCCCGCCAACACGCGTGTCGCGGGCATCTCGGCCAACCTCGGCGGCTGGGCCCGCGCCTTCGACGGCATCTCCCGTGGCGTTGTCAGCGTCGACTTCAGCCAGTCGGGACGTGCCGCGCTGCTCACGTCGGCCAACAGCTTCTGGCCGACGACGCTCCCGCTCTATGTCATGGGGCTCAACGACACGTCGATCAGCATCCTCACCGGCTGCGACGGCTCCAGCTGCTCCGCCAACACCGCCTGGTTCTCGCTCTACGCCCCGAGCGTGGTCCTCACCGACGACACCCCGCCCACCGCGGGCGCGATCTCCGGTGCCGCCAAGGACGACACCACCTGGAAGGGCACCAAGAGCCTCGCCTACGCCGCCACCGACGTGGGCGGAGGCGTCGCCGCCTTCCGTCTCTACGTCGACGGCGTCCAGCAGACAGCGCACATCATCGACACCTTCGGCGGCCACTGCAACGTGCTGGCCAGCGGCGGCGGCCAGTGGACCTTCGGCTACCCCAAGCCCTGCCCCGCAGGCGTCAACGACACCGAAGCGATCGACACCATGGCCATCGACGACGGCCAGCACACCATCAAGGCCACCGTCGTTGACGCCGGCCAGCGCGAAGCCACCCTGTGGACAGCCTCCCGCCTGGTCGCCAACCACCCGCCCGTCAACACCCAGGCTCCTCAGTACGCGGGCGCGCCGACTCTCAACCCGGTTGTAGGCGCCGCCGTCTCAGCCGCAAATGACGGTACGTGGAGTGGTCCCAGCCTGACGATCACGCGCAACTGGGTGCAGTGCGACGCCAACGGGACGTTGTCCTCGTGTGCGGCGATCCCCGGCGCCACGGCGTTGAGCTACACGCCCACCGCCGCCGACGTCGGCCATCGTCTGCGTCTGCTGGTCACCGCGACCAACGCCGCCGACTCGGTCACCGTCTACTCCGCTCCGACCGGCATCGTGACGGCCCCGAGCAGCGTCGAAACCACGACGCCCAAGCCGACCGACGGCACCGACGGCGCCGGCGGCAAGGACGGCTCGTCGAACTCGACGACGACCACCACCACGCTGACCGCCCCAGCCCTGCCGGTGGCGCCAGTCGACTCGACGACCCCGCACACGTTCCGTGGCCGCGTCGTCGGCGAGGCCTCCGGCACCGCCTGCCCCCAGGACAAGGCGACGCTCAAGTTCGAGCACGTCAAGGGCGGCCAGCTCAAGCTGAGCAACGGCAAGGCCTCCACCGCGCAGGTTCAGCTGACCTGCAGCACTACGGGCAAGGCGATCGCCGGCGCCCAGCTCGACATCGCCACCAAGGTCGGTGCCAAGGCCGCCGTCGCCGCCGACATGAGCACCGACGGTGCCGGTCACGCTGTGCTGCGCCTGGCCAAAGGCGCCAGCCGCGCCGTGACGGTCGGCTACCGCATGTACGCCGACGACCCGATCGCTCGGGCCACCGCGACGCTGAACGTGGTGGTCAACAGCAAGGTGTCGCTGAAGGCCAGCCGCCAGCGCGTCCGCAACGGCCAGGCCGTCACGCTGCGTGGCTCGCTCGCCGGCGGCGAGATCCCCAAGCGGGGTGCCTCGCTGGCGGTGCAGTGGAAGGACGGAAAGCGCTGGCGCCCATTCGCGCAGATCAAGACCGACTCCAAGGGCGCGTTCAAGTACGCCTACAAGTTCACGCGGACCAGCAAGAAGGTGACCTACGCCCTGCGGGTGCAGGTCGTCAAGGGCCAGGTCGACTACCCGTACGTGGCGACCGCGTCCAAGACCGTGAAGGTCACCGTTGCCCCCTAGCAACGATCACCAGGCGGCTCGCTTCGGCGGGCCGCCCGCGGTTCTCTTCGAGCCGCTGCGGCGGCGGGCAACGCCCGCCGCCGTCGGCGGTTGTGCGGCCGCGCCTCGGCGCTGGCCGACCTTCGGGCCCCCGGCGGGTACATGCGCGAGGCCCTCCATCCCCCGCCTGTGCGGCCGCGTCATGGTGCATCTGCTTGCTGCGATCAGCGCGATCGTGCTCACCCTTCTCATCGCCCCCTCAGCCCACGCCGAGGAGGTCTTCACTGGCCAG
>JAQGMU010000249.1 GCA_028292195.1 Ramlibacter sp.
CTGCGGGTCGGCGAACTGGTCGGGCTGGATGCGCAGGCCAGCGGCGCGGCCAAGGGCTGGGTCGACCGGCAGGCCGCCGAGGCCCACGTGCTGGGCAAGGGCGGCAAGCGGCGCAGCGTGCCGGTGGGCAGCAAGGCCCTGGCGGCGCTGGAGGCCTGGCTGGCCCTGCGCGCCACCAGGCCGCACGGCGGCCAGCCGGCATTGTTCACGGGCCGGCACGGCACCCGCCTCAGCGCGCAGGCGATCTGGCAACGCCTGCGGCAGCGCAGCCTGCGCGCCGGGCTGGTGACGCCGGTGCATCCGCACATGCTGCGCCATTCCTTCGCCAGCCACCTGCTGCAATCCAGCGGCGACCTGCGCGCGGTGCAGGAGCTGTTGGGGCACGCGAACATCGGCACCACGCAGGTCTACACGCGGCTCGATTTCCAGCACCTGGCCAAGGCCTACGACGCCGCGCACCCGCGCGCGCACCGGAGAAAGTAACTCCGGGAAATCGCTGAAGCGACTTTTCAGTGACTCTTCAGGAAGTAGTCGCGAAGGGCCGCGAGGGCGGCAGGGTTCCGGGGCGCGACAGGTTGAACACCGCCCGCTTGCCGTCCTGCGAGGCGCCGGCCAGCAGCGCTTCCAGCTGGCCGATCAGCTGGTCGGGGTCGGTGCCGTCCATGGGGATCAGCGCCTGCGCCACCCGCACCTGGGCCGACCAGCCGAGCGGCCGGTTGCGGAACGGCATCAGGCAGCGCGCCACCACCCGTGGCGCCGCTTCGGCCACCTCGTCGGCTTTCAGCGGCCCTTCCAGCAGGAGCCCGAAGCGGTGGTCCGAGAGCCGGGCCACGCTGTCGATTTCGCGCGCCGCCGACAGCAGCCGGCCGGCCACCCGCAGCGGCAGTTCCTGCGCGGCCTGGCGGTCGAAGTCGCGCCGGATCTGGTCGAGGTTGGTGATGTCCACCAGCAGGATGGCGCTGCGGTACTTGAGCCGCACCGAGCGCGCGATCAGGCGCACCAGCCGCTCCTGGAACACCGCGGCGTTCAGCAAGCCGGTAGCCGGATCGATGCGGTCGATGCCCTTCACGCGGCGGATGAAGTCGCGGCGCTGCTGGCTGCGGCGCAGCAGCATCACCATCAGGATCGGCAATTCCAGTGCCAGGCCGAACTGCATGCTGTGCATGGTCCAGAAGGTGGCCGGGATCATGCCGGCCGTGCGCATCACCGGGAACAGCGCGCCGATCGCCACCGGGATATTGCCGGCCAGGATCCAGCCGGCATAGCGGTCACCGCGGCGCAGCGCCCACAGCATGACGGTGATCAGGAAGGGCATGATCGTCACCACGTAGGGCAGCATCAGCCGGAAGCGGGTGGCCGCATCGGTCATCAGGATGCCCACGGTGAGCGGGATCGCCAGCAGCGCGATGCCGTTCATCACTGTGTGCAGCAGCGGCCAGCGTTCGCGCACCGACACCACCTCGGCGACAAAGCCGCACATGCAGCCACCGGCGATCACCGGCAGCACGAACGGCGACATGTCGTTCCACCAGGGCAGCTCGCCCCACAAGTGCAGGCCGCCGATGCCTGTCAGCGCCGCCTGCGTCAGCGTCATCGTCAGCACGGTGGCGGCATAGAGCGCGAAGCCCAGGTCCTTCAGGGAGATGGCGCTCAGCACCGCCATCACGAAGACCAGGGCCGCCAGGCCGAAGTAGATGCCCAGCAGCAGCGCGATCTGCTGCTCGCCCAGGCTCTGGTAGCTCTCGCTCACGAACTGCAGCGGCGCGCTGAAGCTGTGGCTGTTCTCCACCTTGACGTAGTAGGTCTGGGTGCCACCGGCGCTGACGGACAGCGGCAGCATCGGGTGGCGGTGGGGCACCGGCCATTGCGATACCGGCAGCAGGTCGCCGGCCGTCGCGCCCCGCCAGCCGCCGTTGGCGAGCTGCGTGTAGAGGGTGACGCGGTCGACGGCGGCGCTTGGCACTTCCAGGTACCAGCGGTCGCCGGGCGTAGCGGCATCGGCGCGCACGATGAAGCGCAGCCACAGCGCCTTGTCGCGGGCCAGCGGGAATATCTCGCGGCCGGTGACGGGCGTCCAGCCGACTTCGCGGTCGCGCGCCAGCTCGTTGACGCTGACCTGGCCGGACTGGTCGAGCCAGGCGTCGCCGGCGCGCAGCAGGCGCTGCGGCTGGCGCTCGGCGTCGAGCACCATCGGGGTGGCAGCGTGGACAAACGACGCGAACAGCAGCGCCAGCCCAAAAAGGGCCGCCAGCAGGAGGGCGCCACGGCTTCGTCGCATCGTGTTACATCTTACGGGGGATTGTCGGGCTGGTCATCGGTAGTTGGTGCAAAGGTTGACAATCCCGGCATGAAAATTGTTCGCCTGAGAGAGGGGAGGGAGCGTTCGTTGCTGCGTCGCCACCCCTGGATTTTCGATTCGGCAGTGGCCAAGGGCGGCGCCGACCCCGGCGAGACGGTCCGGGTGGAGGGCCACGACGGCCGTTTCCTGGCCTGGGCCGCCTACAGTCCTGCTTCCAAAATCCGCGCCCGGGCCTGGTCTTTCACCGAAACGGAGCGCATCGACGCTGATTTCCTCCAGCGGCGCTGCGCCGAGGCGGTGGCCATGCGGACCCGGCTGGCGGTGGAGAGCGACGGCGTGCGGCTGGTCCACGGCGAATCCGACGGCCTGCCCGGGCTGATCGTCGACCGTTACGGAAACACCCTGGTGGCGCAGTTCCTGTCGGCGGGCGCCGAGCGTTGGAAGAAGGTCCTGGCCGACGCCTTGCTGCAGGCCACCGGCCTCGGCCGGCTCTACGAGCGCTCGGACGCCAGTTCCCGCGGCCTCGAGGGTCTGCCGGAGGTGGCCGGCTGGCTGGCCGGCGAAGGGCCGACCGAAGTGAGCATCACCGAGCATGGCTGGAAGTTCGCACTGGACGTCGCCACCGGCCACAAGACCGGCTTCTACCTGGACCAGCGCGAAAGCCGGGCCCGCTTCGCCGCCTGGACCCGCCGCCTCGGCGCGCAGCGGGTGTTGAACTGCTATTGCTACACCGGCGGCTTCACCGTGGCGGCGATGGCCGGCGGCGCGGGCGAGGTGACCTCGATCGACTCGTCGGGCCCGGCGCTGGAACGCGCGCGGGCCAACGTGCTCCTCAACGGCTTCGACGCCGCGCATGCGGAGTTCGTCGATGCCGACGTCAACACCATGCTGCGGCGCTACGGCGAGGCCGGCCGCCAGTTCGACGCCATCGTGCTCGACCCGCCCAAGCTGGCGCCCACCGTGGCCCATGCGGAGCGCGCCGCGCGCGCCTACAAGGACATCAACCGGCTGGCGCTGAAACTGCTGGCGCCGGGTGGCGTGCTGTTCACCTTTTCCTGCTCGGGCGGCATCTCGCCCGACCTGTTCCACAAGATCGTCGGTTCGGCCGGCACCGACAGCGGAGTCGACGGCTACATCGTCGACCGCCTCGGCGCCGCCCCCGACCACCCGATGACCCTGGCCTTCCCGGAAGGGGAGTACCTCAAGGGGCTGGTGGTGGTGCGGAAGTGAGAGGGGCTAGGGAAACAACCGGACCACGGCGCGACCATCGCGGCAGGACTAGACTTCGCTTGTCTCTTCCCCAGTCCCCAGCCCCTAGCTCCTAGCCCCTCCAAATGAGCCTCATCCCCACCACCATCCTCACCGGCTTTCTCGGCTCGGGCAAGACGACGCTTCTGAAGCGCGTGTTGAGCGAGGCCCATGGCCAGAAGATCGCCATCATCGAGAACGAGTTCGGCGAAGAGAACATCGACAACGAGATCCTGGTCAGCGAGACCAAGGAGCAGATCGTGCAGATGAGCAACGGCTGCATCTGCTGCACCATCCGCGAGGACCTGCGTTCGGCCCTGCAGCTGCTGGCCGCGAAGAAGCGCAAGGGACTGCTGGATTTCGACCGGGTGGTGATCGAGACCACCGGCCTGGCCGACCCCGGCCCCGTGGCGCAGACCTTCTTCATGGACGACGAGATCGCCGAGAGCTACCTGCTCGACTCGATCCTGACCCTGGTCGATGCCAAGCACGCCGACCAGCAGCTGGACGACCGCCAGGAGGCGCGCCGCCAGGTGGGTTTCGCCGACCAGATCTTCATCAGCAAGACCGACCTGGTCAGCCAGGACGACGTCGCCGCCCTGATGCATCGCCTGAAGCACATGAACCCGCGTGCGCCGCAGACGGCGGTGCACTTCGGCGACGTGCCGATCAAGGACGTGTTCGACCTGCGCGGCTTCAACCTGAACGCCAAGCTCGACATCGACCCCGACTTCCTGAAGGAGGAAGAGGAGCACGACCACGCGCATGCGCATGGCCACGACGAGGACCATGACCACGCGCATGACGAGAACTGCGACCACCCGCACCACCATGCCCACGACGACGACGTCAAGAGCTTCGTGTTCCGGGCCGACCGGGCCTTCGACCCGATGAAGCTGGAAGACTTCCTGGGCGCCATCGTCAACATCTACGGCCCCAAGATGCTGCGCTACAAGGGCGTGCTGAACATGAAGGGCACCGAGCGCAAGGTGATCTTCCAGGGCGTCCACCAGCTGATGGGAAGCGACCTGGGGCCGCAGTGGGCCGAAGGCGAGGCCCGCACCAGCAAGATGGTCTTCATCGGGATCGACCTGCCGAAGGACATCTTCCTGCAGGGCCTCGAGCAGTGCCTTGTCTGACGCCGGGGCGCGGCGCGGTCCGAGCCGGGGTGCCGGCGGGGCGGCGGTAGGCTGGCCCTCTTCGCAACCAGCCGGCACCGCGCCCACCCATGTTTGTCTCGCTTCCGCAACTGACGGAGCTTGCATTTAGCAGGGGCAGGACAGCGCGCGCGGACGAAAAGGAGGGCCACGGCCGTGCAGGTGGGGCCATTCAGGGTATAAATCGCGGTCATGACGGCGCTTCACACCATACAAAAGGCAGGATTGCGGGCTCCGCCCGTGCGTCCGCCGGCGCCGCTGATGCGAGGAGACGGGAAGTGAAGGCTCAGCCCAAGGTCGCTGCCAAAACCAAGAAACCTGCGGCGAAAGCTGTGGTCAAGGCCAAATCCGCCAAGCCCGCCGTGAAGGCGGCGAAACCGGCGGCGAAGGCCCCAGCAAAGAAGGCGGCGGCCAAACCCGCTGCAAAAACCGTAGCAAAAACCACCAAACCCGCGGCCAAGGCTGCCAAGCCCGCCACCAAGGCGGCCAAGCCGGTGGCCAAGTCCGCGGTGAAGCCCGCTGCGCAATCCAGGGCCGTGAAGACGCCGGCCAAGCCCGCCAAGACGGTTGCCGGCAAGGCACTGGGCGCGGTGGCCAAGGCCGTCGTCGACGGCGCCAAGGCGGTCGTCGCCGCCGCCAAGAAAATTCCCGCCAAGGTGGCTCCCGTATCCGGCAAGGGTACGGACACCAAGGCTCCCCCACCCAAAAACACGCCCACCCGTTCCATCATGCAACCGCCGAATCCTCCCGCGCGATCCCCGTCGGTTCCCACCGGCCGGGGCGCATCGGCCGCAGCCGCGGCCCTTGCGAATGCGGCACCCGATGGCGCCAAGGCGACCTATACGCCCATGGCAAACCAATCCGTAGTCACACCCCCACCCGTTGTCGCCGTCAAGAAGGACCCGAAACTGGCGAACAACTGGAAGACCAAGGGCGCCGAGGAACTCTCCGACGCCGAAGTGATGGCGATGCCGGACACCGAGTACATGAACGACAAGCAGATGGCGTTTTTCCGCCTGAAGCTGATTCAGCTCAAGACCGACATCCTGAACAGCGCCGGTGAAACCACCGAACACCTGCGCGAGGACACCGTGATCGTCCCCGATCCCGCCGACCGCGCGACGATCGAGGAGGAGCACGCGCTGGAGCTGCGCACCCGTGACCGCGAGCGCAAGCTGCTGAAGAAGATCGAGCAGTCGATCGGCCGCATCGACGCGGGCGACTACGGCTACTGCGACGAGACGGGCGAGCCGATCGGCGTGGGCCGGCTGCTGGCGCGTCCGACGGCCACCCTGTCGCTCGAGGCGCAGCAGCGGCGCGAGCTCAAACAGAAGATGTTCGGCGATTGAGCCGGGCATCCAGCAGTACCCAACCAGCACGCATGCCGCAGAAAGACGAATCAACACCTGGCGGGTTGCTCTCCCGGGTGGTGCGGTTCGTCAAGAACCCCGCCACCACCTGGGGCGAGGACCAGGCCGAAACCGACCGCGAAAGCTCGTACTCCAAGCAGATGCTCAAGGAGATGATCGAGCGGAAGCGGCGCAACGATTTCGTGCGCAAACGCGAGTTCGACATGCTGCGCAAGATGCGGCGCAGCGAGGTGCTGGCGGGACAGGACGCGATGGCGCGTCCTTCGTTCTTCCAGAGCTCGATGCCGTCGAAGCCGGACGACCGCGCCACCACGCTGAAGAAGATCGACGAGATCGAGGCGCAGATGTCCATGCAGTGGTGGAAGACCAAGCATGGCACGCAGGCCGGCGGCGCGAGCGGCTTCCCGGTCTCCTCGCACATGCCGCCCGATGCGATGCGCCCGGGCGCGCCCGCGCCGGCGCCGGCCGCCACCAGTTACTCGCGCACCTCGCCGCAGCCGCTGCCCGGTGAGGTGTCCGCGCCCGTGCCCGATCCCCTGATGGAATCGGTGATCCCGGACCCGACCACCCAGAACCTGGGCCTGGTGCCGCAGCGCGATGCGCCGCTGCCCCCGCCGGCCAGGCCGGCACCCGCGCCTTTCGTGGCGCCCATCCCGCGCACGCCGACACCG
>JAQGMU010000254.1 GCA_028292195.1 Ramlibacter sp.
GCGACCGCGCCACGCTGGAACGCCAGGTGCAGGATGCGCAGGCGCTGTCCCTGCCGCTGGTGGGGCTGGGGCCCGAGGCATTCGCGGCCCACGTCGCCCAGGTGCGGCGCGCCTACCGGCTGCAGCGCGCAGTGCGCGAACCCGGGACGCCGGAGCTGAGCGCCGCGCTCGCCACGGTCGCTGCCGCCACGGTGCGCAGCGTCGGCCTCACGCCGTCGTTCCCGCAGTTCCTGGCGGCGCTGGCCATGTCCGATGGCTACGCCGTGCAGCTCGCGCCCGGCGAAGGCAAGACGATTGCCGTCGCCATGGCCGCCGTGCTGCAGGCCTGGGACAGCCGCCCCTGCCACGTCGTGACCGCCAACGAATACCTGGCCGCCCGCGACGTCGAATCGATGCGCGGGCTGTACGACCTGTGCGGCTGCACGGCGTCCGCCGTGACCCAGGAGATGCCGCGCGAACAGGTGGCGCCCGCCTACGCCTGCGACATCGTCTACGCGACGGCGTCGCAGCTGCTGGCGGACTTCCTGCGCGACCAGCTGCTGCTGGGCGGGGCGCAGACGCCGGTGCAGCGGCGCCTGTGGAGGCTGGCCGGGGCCGGCGCGGCGGCGCAGCCGGTGATGCGCGGCCTGTACGCGGCCATCATCGACGAAGCCGACGGCGTCCTGATCGACGAGGCGACGACGCCCCTGATCATCGCCTCGCCGCAGAGCAACCCGATGATGGTGCGGGCGACGCACACGGCGCGCGCGCTGGTCGACGCGATGGAGCGCGACCAGCACTACACCGTGCACGCGGGGCAGCACCACGACGTGCGGCTCACGCCCGCGGGGGATGCCTGGCTGGACACGGTGGCGCACCAGCTGCCGGAGTTCTGGCAGCAGACGGACCGGCGGGAGAACCTGGTCTGCATGGCCCTGCTGGCGCGCGACGTCTTCGAGCGCGACCGGCACTACGTCGTGCAGCAGGGCCGGGTGGTGATCGTCGACGAGAACACGGGACGCCTGATGCCCGACCGGTCCTGGAGCCACGGCATCCACCAGGCGATCGAGGCCCGCGAGGACCTGGAGCTGACCGATCCCTCGCAGACGGCGGCGCGCATGACCTTCCAGGACTTCTTCCGCCGCTACCACGTGCTGTCGGGCGCGAGCGGCACGCTGCAGGGCATAGGCCACGAGCTCTGGTCCACCTACGGGCTGCTCACGCTGCGGCTGGCGCCGCGGGTGCCCAGCCGGCTGCGCACCGGCGAGCGCCACGTCCACGGAGACCGCGACGAGAAGCTGGCCGGCATCGTCGCCGAAGCCTGCCGCCTGCACCGCGAGGGGCTGCCGGTGCTGGTGGGGACGCGCCGCATCCTGGACAGCGAGGACATCGCGGTGCGGCTGCAGGCGGCCGGCGTGGACTGCAAGGTGCTCAACGCCAAGAAGCACGCCGAGGAAGCCGAGATCGTCTCGCGCGCCGGCGCGCCGCACTGCGTGACGGTGGCGACCAACATGGCCGGCCGCGGCACCGACATCCTGCTGGCGCCCGGCGTGGCCGATGCCGGCGGCCTGCAGGTGCTGAGTTTCGAGGCGCACGAATCCTCGCGCGTCGACTGGCAGCTGTTCGGCCGGTCCGGCCGGCAGGGCGCGCCGGGCCGGTCGCAGGCCTTCATTGGCCTGGGCGACGAGCTGTTCGAGCGGCACCTGCCCCTGGCCGTGCGCCCGCTGTGGTGGAGCGCGCAGGCGATGCCGGCGCTGCGCCCGCGCCTGACGCCGGTGCTGGTGGCCGCGGCGCAGTGGCAGGCCCAGCGCCGCTCCTGGGCGGCGCGCCGCACGCTGGCGGAGCGCGAAGCGCAGGTGATGCAGCAGCTGTCGTTCTCGCGGCTCGGCTAGCAGCCGGCTGCGGGGATCAGCCCGGCGCGAAGGCCCGCAGGCGATGGCCGTCCGGGTCCAGCCCCACGCAGGTGTAGCCGAAGTCCATGCGGGTCGGCGGCTGCGCGATCGGCAGGCCCTGCTCGCGCCAGCGCGCATGGGCGGCATCCACTTCCGACTCACCGCCCAGGGCGAAGGCAAGCTCCGAGGAGCCGCTGGCGGCGCTGGCGGCCGGCTGCACGGTCGCACGCGACCAGAGTCCGAGCATCAGGCCATCGTCCAGCGCGAACATGGCGAAGGTGGGGGAGCTTTCGATGGCGGCGCGGCCCAGCAGGCGCGCATAGAAACGGGCGCTGGCTTCGGGCTCGGCGACGTACAGCAGGATGAAGTGGCTGGCAGGCATGGTGTGCTCCGTTGGGTTGGGGGAAAGCCCATGCTAGGCAGCGCCCTGCCAGAAAGTGGCAGCAGTGATCAGTCCGCGCCGGCCGCGATGCCTTCGGCCCGCCGCCACTGCGTCAGCAGTTCCTGCCGGCGCCGGGGATAGCGCTCTTCCTGCACCTGGACCGCGGTGATGCGGTCGACCCGGAAATGCCGGAAACCCACCCGCTGCTCGCACCAGGCGGCAAGCACCTGCGCGCGCTCGAAGAAGCCGACGGCGAACGGCCAGATGGTCCGGTTGCTGTAGTCGCCGCCGGCGTCGCGGTAGGCGATGCGCAGCTTGCGCTCGCGCCGGATCGCCAGCCGGATGCTGGCCAGCTGCACCTGCTCGGCGGGCTCCGCGTTGGGGCGAGGCACCAGCAGCGCATTGCTTTCCAGCTCGTGGCGCAGTGCGGCCGGCAGCACGGCGTGGATCTTCGCCAGCGCATTGCGCGCTGCCTCGGCGAGCAGGGGATCGGTGTGTCCGGCAACCCAGCGGGTGCCGAGGACCAGCGCCTCGATCTCCTCTTCGGACAGCATCAGCGGCGGCAAGGTGAAACCGGGCCGCAGCAGGTAGCCCACGCCGGCCTCGCCCTCGATGGTGGCGCCCTGCGCCTGCAGCGAGGCGACGTCGCGGTACAGGGTGCGCAGGCTCACGCCGAGCTCTCCCGCCAGCGCCGCGCCGCTGGCGGGCACGCGATGGCGGCGCAATAGCTGCATCAGTTGCAACAGGCGCTCGGCTCGGGACATGATGGCCAGCATACCCGCGAGCAAGGAGATTGCGATGCCCCGTCACCCCTGGCGCCACTCCTGGCTGTTGGCGCTCGCGCTCGCTGTCCTGGCGGCGCCCGCACAGCAGCGCAGGAACGCGTTCGACGACCCTTTCCTGCAGGCGACGCAGGCGCTGCCCGGGTGCCCGGAACCGCGCGGGCCTGGCTTCACCGAGGAGGAGGTGCGCAAGGAAGCGCACGTTCGCGCGCAGCATGGCACCAGCTGCTACCGGGTCGGGCGCTGCCGGCTGCCCAACTCCTACCTGTACGACAAGGAAATCATTCCGCGGGTGGCGCAGTACATCCGCATGGACGGCCGCTTCGACGACACCTCGGTCTGGGTGCTGGGCGAGCGCCGGCTGGTGACGCTGATGGGGTGCGTGAAGACGAAGGAGCAGGCCGAGCAGATGGAGAAGGCGGTTCTGCTCGTGGATGACGTCATGGGGGTCGTCAACTACCTTGGTGTCGGCGCCGCCGCGAAGCCGAGATACCCTTTGGCCCCCTAGGCCGCTTCCGCGGCCCTGGAGGCTGGGGTGGTCTGCCGGCCTTCAGCGCTGCGTGATCGGGCGCACGTCGCGGCGGGGCGAGCCGGTGAACAGCTGGCGCGGACGGCCGATCTTGTACTCGGGGTCGCCGATCATTTCGTTCAGCTGGGCGATCCAGCCGACGGTGCGGGCCAGCGCGAAGACCGCGGTGAACAGGCTGACCGGGATGCCGATCGCGCGCTGCACGATGCCGGAATAGAAGTCGACGTTCGGGTACAGCTTGCGCGACACGAAGTATTCGTCTTCCAGCGCCACCTTCTCCAGGGCAATGGCCAGCTTGAACAGCGGATCGTTCTGCAGGCCGAGCTCGGCCAGCACTTCGTGGCAGGTCTCGCGCATCAGCTTGGCGCGCGGGTCGTAGTTCTTGTACACGCGGTGGCCGAAGCCCATCAGCTTGACGTTGGAGTTCTTGTCCTTCACCTTGGCCACGAACTCGCCGATCTTGGCCACGCCGCCCATCTTCTGGATGTCTCCCAGCATGTTGAGCGCCGCTTCGTTGGCGCCGCCGTGCGCCGGGCCCCACAGGCAGGCCACGCCGGCCGCGATCGCCGCGAACGGGTTGGTGCCCGACGAGCCGCACAGGCGCACCGTGGAGGTGGAGGCGTTCTGCTCGTGGTCGGCGTGCAGGATGAAGATGCGGTCCATCGCGCGCACCAGCACGTCGTTGGGCTTGTATTCCTCGCACGGCGTGGCGAACATCATGTGCATGAAGTTCGACGTGTACGAGAGCGAGTTCTTCGGGTAGATGTAGGGCTGGCCGATGGTGTACTTGTACGCCATGGACACCAGCGTCGGCATCTTGGCGATCAGGCGGATCGCCGAGATCTCGCGGTGCTCGGGATTGTTGATGTCCGTGCTGTCGTGATAGAAGGCCGACAGCGCGCCGACCAGGCCGGTCATCACGGCCATCGGGTGGGCGTCGCGGCGGAAGCCGCGCAGGAAGAACTGCATCTGCTCGTTGACCATGGTGTGGTTGGTCACGGTCGAGACGAACTTCGTCTTCTGGTCGGCATTGGGCAGCTCGCCGTACAGCAGCAGGTGGCAGGTTTCCAGGAAGTCGCACTGGGTGGCCAGCTGCTCGATCGGGTAGCCGCGGTACAGCAGTTCACCCTTGTCGCCGTCGATGTAGGTGATGGCGGACTGGCAGGAAGCCGTCGACATGAAACCGGGGTCGTACGTGAACATGCCGGTCTGCGCGTACAGCTTGCGGATGTCGATCACGTCCGGGCCGATGGTGCCGTGGTACACCGGCAGCTCGACGCCGGGGCTGCCGTTGCTGAAGGACAGCGTGGCCTTGTTGTCAGCGAGTTTCATGGTTTTTCCTAACAGATTTCAATGCCCGAATTCCGGCGCTGCGGCCCGGGGGACGCGCAGCAGCGCCAGCACTTTCCTCACCTCGTCCCGGTCCAGCTCGCCTTCGGGATCCTTGCGCCGCAGCAGCAGGTCCAGCAGGTCGTTGTCGGCCAGGTCCATCAATGCGCCCAAT
This sequence comes from Ramlibacter sp., assembly GCA_028292195.1. Classification (GTDB taxonomy): domain Bacteria; phylum Pseudomonadota; class Gammaproteobacteria; order Burkholderiales; family Burkholderiaceae_C; genus Ramlibacter. The sequence continues at coordinate 5,069 of JAQGMU010000254.1, forward strand.
GCTTCGGCCTGCGCGACGGTCAGCGTCGAAGCATGCCGGTCGAAGAAGCGCTCGATGAAGAGGTCGTTCTCCAGCAGCCCGCGGCGGCAGCGCCACCGCAGCTTGCTGAGACCCCTGTCGTCGAGCAGCGCTTCGCTCATTTTGCCGTGCCGGTGCTCAGACCGCCCGCCGGACCATCAATTCCTTGATCTTGCCGATGGCCATGGTCGGGTTCAGGCCCTTGGGGCAGACGTCCACGCAATTCATGATCGTGTGGCAGCGGAACAGGCGGTACGGGTCTTCCAGGTTGTCCAGCCTCTCGGCCGTGGCTTCGTCGCGGCTGTCGGCGATGAAGCGGTAGGCCTGCAGCAGGCCGGCCGGGCCGACGAATTTGTCGGGGTTCCACCAGAAGCTGGGGCAGGCGGTGGAGCAGCTGGCGCACAGGATGCACTCGTACAGGCCGTTCAGCTCCTCGCGCTCCTCGGGCGACTGCAGCCGCTCCTTCTCGGGCGGGATGTTGTCGTTGACCAGGTAGGGCTTGATCGAGTGGTACTGCTTGAAGAACTGCGTCATGTCCACGATCAGGTCGCGGACCACCGGCAGGCCAGGCAGCGGCTTCAGCACGATCGGCTTGTCGCCGAGCAGGCGCAGGTTGGTCAGGCAGGCCAGCCCGTTCTTGCCGTTGATGTTCATCGCGTCGGAGCCGCAGACCCCTTCGCGGCAGGAGCGGCGGAAGGAGATCGTCGGGTCCTGCTGCTTCAGCTTCATCAGGGCGTCGAGCAGCATGCGCTCGTTGCCTTCCAGCTCGATTTCCACCGTCTGCATGTACGGCTTGGCATCCTTGTCCGGGTCGTAGCGGTAGATGTGGAAGGTGCGTTTTTGCATGAGGTGTCCGTATCTATGAATCTAGGCGCTGCGGCGGTCAGCAGAACTACCTATCGCCGTCAAAAGGGGCTTCAGAAGGTGCGGACCTTCGGCGGCACCGAATCCACGGTCAGCGGCTTGAGCTTGACCGGCTTGTAGGCGAGCCGGCTGCCTTCGCTGTACCACAGCGAGTGCTTCATCCAGTTGGCGTCGTCGCGGCCCATCGGCGCGACCGGATCTTCCACCGGACGCTCGTAGTCGCTGACAGTATGGGCGCCGCGGCACTCCTTGCGGGCGGCCGCCGAGACGATCGTCGCCTGGGCGGCCTCGATCAGGTTCTCGACTTCCAGCGCCTCGACGCGGGCGGTGTTGAACACGTGCGACTTGTCCTTCAGTTCGATGGCGTTCACGCGGCCGCGCAGTGCCGCGATCTTGCGCACGCCTTCGTCCATGCTGGCCTGCGTCCGGAACACGCCGGCGTGCAGCTGCATCGCGGCGCGGATGTCGTTGGCGACGACCTGGGAGTACTCGCCGGAGCTGGTGCCGTCCAGGCGGTTCAGGCGCTCCAGCGTCTTCTCGGCGGCGTTGGCCGGCAGGTCCTTGTGCGACCTGGTCTTGCTGGCGAACTCCACGATGTGGTTGCCGGCGGCCTTGCCGAACACCAGCAGGTCCAGCAGCGAGTTGGTGCCCAGGCGGTTGGCGCCGTGCACGCTGACGCAGGAGCATTCGCCCACCGCGTAGAGGCCGTTCACCGGTGCGTTGTCCTCGCCGGCCTTCTGGACCACCACCTGGCCGTGGATGTTGGTCGGGATTCCTCCCATCTGGTAGTGGATGGTGGGCACCAACGGAATCGGCTCGCGCGTGATGTCGACGTTGGCGAAGTTGATGCCGATCTCGTACACCGAGGGCAGGCGCTTGTGGATGGTTTCGGCGCCCAGGTGGTCTAGCTTGAGCAGCACGTAGTCCTTGTTGGGCCCGCAGCCGCGGCCTTCCTTGATCTCCTGGTCCATCGAACGGGAGACGAAGTCGCGCGGCGCCAGGTCCTTCAGCGTGGGCGCGTAGCGCTCCATGA